>JAQGHT010001118.1 GCA_028291565.1 Planctomycetaceae bacterium
GATGGGAGCATAAGCGACGGAATGCACCACGAAATCGATCTGCCCAAACGTCTCTTTCGCAGCGGCGAAAATCTTATCGAGATCTTCGTCCTTCTGGACATCGCAGGGCATGATGATCTTCGCGCCGATCGGTTCGACGAGTTTCCTGAGCCGTCCTTCCATTCGCGGGCGTTCTGGATCCTTGTCGGGGAGATGAGTGAACCCCATCTCGGCACCTTCTGCGTGTAAATGCTGTGTGATGGCCCAGGCAATTGAGTGATCGTTGGCGATGCCAAAGATCAACCCGCGTTTTCCAGTGAAGAGTCCCATAATTTCCTTCTCTCCGCGATCGATTTTCGTGGCGCTCGACGAATCCGTCGCGATTTCTGGCAGGCAAATGGCAGCACGCCTTACAAAACTGGCGCGCTGCGGCAAACGAGGTGACAAACTGGACGGACGATGCAAAATCGTCGTTTCAACCAATAGCGTTTGTGGTGCTGAAGATAGCGATTCATCACTGACTCATCAACCCGCGTTTGTTATCATCGGCGCTCGTTTCTGCGCCACCAGCACTTGGCAAACAATTTCAGCATGTCCCATTTGGTGACCTTGGGACGCTGTTCCCAGACTCGATAGCCCAGCGCCTCGATCTTTTCCAGGATTTTCAGCCCACCTTGAGCAAACAGATCAATATCCATGCGTATTGATTTTGGCAATACTCTGCGGAGCGGCAGACCTTGCTGCAGGAAAACTCGCGCCCGCGTCACTTCAAATTGCAGCAACTCGAGGAACGCCGGATTGGTGACTTTTCCGGTCAGATCGGCGTCTGAGTAACCAAATCGGACACGATCTTCGCGTGGCAGATAACAACGCCCGATTTTGGCGTCCCGGGCGACATCCTGCCAGAAATTGGCGAGTTGCAGGCCGGTACAGATGGAATCGGACAACACCACGGTCTCAGGACGATGCTGGCCGCAAAGATACAACACCAGTCGTCCGACAGGATCGGCACTCCGGCGACAGTAATCTCGTAACTCATCAAAAGTCTCATAGGAACGAATCGTCTGATCTTGCCGGAACGCCGACAGCAGATCGCAAAACGGTTCCTTGGGAATCTGAAATGCATCGATCGTCGGTTTCAAAGCCACAAATACCGGATGCTGCGGCGTGTCCCGGTAACACGCAGCCAATTCTCGTTCCCACCAGTCCAGTAGAGTCAACGAGAGTTGTGGGTCGCCCGTCTCGTCACCCAGATCGTCAGCCCAACGGCAATAGGCGTAAACATTGAAGAAGTGTTGCTGCAGTTCTTTGGGGAGGAAGAAACTGACCACGGGGAAGTTTTCATAGTGCGACAATGCAAGTTTCTTGGTGTAACGTTCGGCATCGGCAATTGTGGGAGGCGCATAATTCGCATCAGGCCCCCAGGTCGCAAGCTGTTGCTGAAAGTCTTCCATTGAGATTTCTTCTCGCAGACAGGGGAGTCAGACGTTCAAACACTATTTCTTGATTGCCGCTTCGCATTCTTTCTGCAACTTTTCGAATCGCTGTTTGAGATCATTGTCCTTCGGATCGGGATACAAGACTTTAGTGACTTTAATCAACTTGAGGGCCTTGTCAGGCTGGCCCGTCAACAAATCGCAACGGGCCATATTCCACCGAGCTTCAAACCACATGGTTGTCCCTGGTTTGGACATTCCTTCCAGCTTCTTCCACACGCCTTGCGCTTCTGCGGTTCGAGCTGGCTGTCCGAATTTCAGCAGCAATTGTGCGAGATTCGCCAAAGCAGCGGGATCTTTGGGATTGGCTTGGACCAGAGCTCGATAGGGCTCAAGAGCTTCCTCGTAACGGCCTGCGGCGACATACGCTTCAACAACACATTGATCCAGTCGGCGCTGGTCAGCGGGGGACAGTTTGTCCCTCTGGGCGACGAGTTTCAAGGCGGCCTTGAGTTGCAATTCCCCGAGTTCATAGCGCGGCTTGTCCTGTGCCTGAGCCACAAGCTTCGACAGTCCGGAAATGATGGTGAGTAACTCACTGGGCCCCGTTTCGGCGAGGCTCAGCAGTGACTGTTCCGCCTCGGGCAAACGCCCCTGACCCGCCAACGAAACCACTCTCAATCGGGCGGCCACTCGTTTGAGTTCCTGCCAACGGCTCGATTTCGGCGGTTGAGTTTTTGCCGTCTGGCTGCTTCCGGCCAGTTCGGCAGGATCGCGTAAACCATCCACTTTCGGTTTGGAGCGCGACGGAGTTTTTTCGATCAGTTGCGCGTCGGCACTGCGTGTAATCCATTCCAGCAATTGGTCCGCTCGTTCAAAGGCCGGTTCGCGCGATTGCAACAGAATGTTGGACCAATGCAGGGCCAGCGTCGCCTGGTCCTCGGTCAATTTCGTCCGTTTTGCGTCGACCGGTAATGCTGCGGACAGTTTTTCCGCTGCGTCGGCTTCCCATTTCTCGGTCGGCTGCTTGAGCTCTCGCAGCCGTGTGATCACCAGGTCGTAGCACCGCGCACTGGCCGCCGCGGCGGCCGCCGCGCGAGCGTGGCCGGGGGGCACTTCCTGATACAGCCGGATGGCGGCCGAATTCTGTAACCGTTTTTCTTCTAATTGGCCCAGCAACCAGGTCGCTTCGCCCGCTGTCGGATGTTCCGCAAAATATTGCCGCTGGTTTTCCAGTGCGGCTATGTAGGCTTCACGGTTCCCTTTTGAAGGTTGCGCGTAGTAGACTTGCCCCAAAGCATAAGCCGCGAGAAATCGGGCATCGGCGATTCGCGGATTTTTCGGGGAGAGCTGCGCGACATCTTCAAATGTGCGCACCGCATCGGCGAACAATCCCGCTTCAATTTCAATCGAGCCCCGCGTGTACGCCAGATCGAATGCCAAATCGGGCTTCCCGGATGTGGCCGCAGAACTGCTGGCCGCGGCATATGCGGCGATGGCTGCCGGAATCTGCTTCGCCGCATAAAGACCTTTCGCCCGACGAACTTGTTCCGCCAGCTCGGTTCCCAGAGAACGGGCATCACGGGCATTCATGATCAGCGATTCGCAATAGGCCGGCCAGTACCCGGGGTTTGTCACCTTGAGTATTTCCAACTGATGGTCGAGTGCCTCATCCAGTTCTTTGGCCAGCGAATGAGCCTGTTTTTCCGTCGCGGCCCGCCACAATTCGATCAGCACTTGAACTCGCAGCGCAACCAGTTCACCCGGCTGCGGTTGGCGGTTCTTGAGTGCCTTGGTAAGCAGATCCGCGGCGTCGGCCACATTCTTCTGCATCATCAAGACGCGAGCCCGCTCGGCCGTGACTTGATCGGCGATCGCTTGAGATGGTTTCGCCGCGTCAACCTGGTCCAAGATTCTGAGTGCATTCGGAGCGTTGATTTTTAATCGCAAACATCCTGCCATCAGGACCTGGCACGTTTGCCCGAATTCTCCGGCACGATCCGAATTCGCCGCGTGTCGCAGCCAGTCTTCCGCCGCATCAATGGCCGAAAAGCGATCTGCGTCTCCGGAGTCCAATAAACCCGCCTGCTCGTAATAGGCTTGACCTAACTCGAATTGCAGTGTCCCCAGCAAGCTGCGCAGTTCAGGCGGAGTCAACAAGTCCTGGGGCTGGATCCCCTTGGGAACTGGGGCGCGGATCTTGGCTTTAATGACCGGTTCTAAAGCTTTGAGAGTCTCGATTCCGGTGCCGAGTAAGGTCAATGCCTGCTTGCGGAGTGCGGCGTCTTCCGGAGTGAGTTCCAGTTGCCAGCGTATTGCCTGACCTTGAGCACAAGGAATAAACCCGGCCTGCAGGTCCAGCAGTAATGTCCGCTGGTGCTCGCCGACGACTTTGCGGGCCTCATCGAGTACCTGCCTGGATCGCATCCACAGTTCTGCCTGCTGTTCTTGCGGCACGACTAAAGCGTGCTGGGCCAGGGTTCGAGACAGTTCGTAGGCCAGCTCAATTCGCTGATGCGGAGGCAGATCTTTACGCGCCAGTTCTTCCAGGCAATACCGCTCAGCAGGACTATAGAGTTGACGCGATCGGAGTTGGTCAAAAAACCGCGACTGCTGTTCGGAAGCAGTCATGGGCGAGAGGAAACACAGGCTAAGGATTAGCGTCGCAAGAAGCGCCGTAGGATGGGCACTCTTGCCCGTCGGCGACCTGAAAGGCCGTAAGCAACTTCCGACAGTGATTGATGCGCCGATCCTAAGCACAGCCATGAGGATCAGATTGACGGCGCGACGTCCTGGCGATTGCAGTGGGCGAACTCGCATTTGCAGCGTGCGAAGTGGTGTGACAAAAGGAGTCGTCATGGATCGACAGCGCAAAAGTGAGAATTAGGCCAAGTGCTCTACCATTCATTTTAGCGAGAAACTCGACTTCCCTGTAGAGGAGTCTGCCGTCCCCGTTTTCGCTTCCTGTGCAGAATCCTCAATTTGACAAAATGGACAAATTTCCCCGAAACACGACACTCCTTGAGTCAGTTTCCGGCCACAATTGGCGAGAATTCTGGAGACGATTCGCTAATCTCCCGCCACCCCGCTCGCCGGGGTGGTTCAACGGCCTTTGCACTACTTGTAATAGAACTCCCTGGAACAAGAGTAGTGCAGAGGCCGTGGACCCACCGGGACAAGCCCGGTGGCGGAGGATCGGAGGAAAATGTCGAATTCTGTACCCAATTGGCGAGTAATCCGTACCCGATCGGCGAGAATGTGTACCCAATTGGCGAGTAATCCGGACCTGATTGACGGGAATGTGTATCCAATTGGCGAGAATTCTGGAGGCGATTCGCGACTCTCCCGCCACCCCGCTCGCCGGGGTGGTTCAACGGCCTTTGCACTACTTGAAGAATAGAACTCTCTGGAACAAGAGTAGTGCAGAGTCCGTGGACGCACCGGGGCAAGCCCAGTGGCGGAGGATTGGCGGAAAGCGTCGAATTCTGTACCCAATTGGCGAGAAATTGCCATCGGCATCTCTCTGTGATGTGCAGCCGATGCCTCCGTCGTCCAGGCCGGCTGCGCGACACGTCACTTGTTTGGACGAATTTGTACATCTCGTGTTTCCCAGGCGCGATCACTGCACAGGCGCAGCAAGCTCTCAGACAGTGCTTTCTCACCTCAATTCGCGACCACGATTTTGCCGAGTCATTCCAAAGTCTGCGACTTCGCCGTTTTCCTGGGGCAGGGGGGCCTCAGCTGACAGAAACGATTTCAAAATCGGGAATCGGTGTGACACACCGAATGGCAAGGAAGTCGAGAAGCTTTTCTTCGCGAATTACCCAACAAGTCGACGTACTGTCGCTCGATTCGCTCGACATGACAGAATGAGGCCACACGACCCAATCGCGCCGAAGTCGAACAGGCCGCAGGCCCCCCATTCCCCGTAGGATGGACTTCCAGTCCGTCAAGAACCGACGCCGCCGAAGCGAAGAGGCTCCACACGCCAACGATAAACTCCAACAGGCAAGCCTTCCAAACCGCCATCCACCTCCGTGAAGCTATCGCGGTTTCACTTTAAGTCTGCCGGTGCCTCTGGCTATTCCGTTAACCCAGTTCAATGGCAGACAAAATGCGGATTTAGCCACAGATCCACACAGTGAAACACAGATTTTTTCAATACGTAGGGAACCGAAGTGAGTAGGAGAATGGATTTGATTTGAACCATTTGACGTCCCCCAGCAATGCTGCAGTCACTCCAGATTGATCGTTCTACATCGGAAGTTGGTTAACGGGACGGAGCGTGTGACGGACAAGAATGTCCATCCTACTTGACTAAGATCTTGTCTGAAAATCTGTGTTTCATCTGTGTGGATCTGTGGCTAAATCCACATTTTGTCAGCCATTGAAAAGGGTTAACGGCGTAG
>JAQGHT010001122.1 GCA_028291565.1 Planctomycetaceae bacterium
AGACGGACAGGAATGTCCGTCCTACAACCACACGACATCGTCGCGTGGCTTGAAGTACCGACGGTTATTACCTCGCCAATCTTCAATGGAATGGGCAGATCGTAAGTCACGATTGAATGAAATGACAGGACCATTATTTGACGGCAGATTGGCTTCGCACGCAAAAACTGCTGTCGCAAAATCTCTGTCGGCGATTTCATTTGCGCCCAGATCGACAGAACTTTTGCAGTTCGCCGGTCTGCGACCAGTCGTCGTTTTCGAGATGAAAGTGAAGAGTTGATTCTATGGCCGACTTACGTGAATCGAAGTTTTCGCACTCGCCTGATTTCCCCTCGGTTCTGGCCGAAGCCCGCGGTTCGTTGCTGGTTTCGACCTATCAGGCTGGACAAGTCGGTACTTTTGGAATGCATGAGGGCAAGTTATCCATCGCGATGGAGCCGTTTACCGTCGCCATGGGGATTGCCGTGCATCCGCGCAAGATCGTGGTCGGCTCACGTGGCCTCTTGTGGCAACTCGAAAGTGCGGGTCGCGAACTGGCGCAGCGGATTGAGCCCGCCGGAAAATATGACGCCGCGCTGCTGACCCGGTCGGCTCACGTGACCGGCAACATTCACAGCCACGAATTGGCCTTTGTGGGCGACGAGTTGTGGATGGTGAATACCCTGTTCTCCTGTCTGGCGACAATCCAATCCGGCTACAACTTCGTGCCTCGCTGGAAGCCGAAATTCGTCAGTAATTGTCATGTCCCAGGGGACCGCTGTCATTTGAATGGCCTGGCACTTTCCGAGGGACGCATCAAGTACGTGACGGCCATGGCCGAGTCCGACACACCGAATGGCTGGCGTGCAGCGAAAGAAAAGACCGGCGTGCTGATCGATGTCGCAAGTCACGAAGTCGTCTGTCGCGGCTTCGCCATGCCGCACTCACCACGCGTCCATTTGGGCCAGGTCTGGGTCCTTGATTCCGGACGCGGCCAGTTGGTGCAGGTCGATCCGGGTGCTGGCAAGTGGGAGGTCGTAACCTCGTTCCCGGGCTATACCCGCGGACTGGCCTTTCTCGGTTCGTACGCATTTGTCGGCTTATCGCGGATTCGCGAAACATCGGTGTTCGGTGGTTTGCCGATTGCCGAAAAACGGAATGAACTCAAATGCGGCCTGGGGGTCGTGGACCTCCGAACCGGCCGGCAAGTCGCGGCGTTTCAATTCGTTGATGGCATCGAAGAGATTTTCGACGTACAGGCTCTTCCCTCCGTCCGCTGCCCGTTGATTCGTGGTCCTGAACCGAAAGACGTCGCCACCGATGAAATCTGGGTGTCGCCCCCCCCTCCACCAGAATTACGGACTTGAGGCATGAAATGGATGGTACTCCATCCCGATGAGCGATCTGATTGGTGAGGTTCTTGACGAGCAAGAACTTCTCAACACATTAAAATTCAGTCAGACGAAGTTCAATCTGCCCTAATGGCAGGCTGCGCTATGACGAATCTCTCCCTTTTTCCACACGCGAAACCAGGCCCGGTCCTTTAAATCAGGCAATTTGGCGAAAATAATCGAATACTCCGTCGACCGTTTTCGGCTGGAGTAAACGGAAGATACGGCGAATTCCACCTAAGACAAATAGACTGCACATCCCTCATGCCGTCGCCGATGACAATCATGTGCTGAGCCAAGTTGGAACTTGCAGCGTTCCAAGCTCCAGGAATCTTGAGACAGGATGTCGGGAACTTAAGCCACCAAAGCCCGTCTAAAGCAGCATCTCATCAGTGGCCAAGTGATGTCGAGGTGTGGAATGCTCTTTCGTCCGTTCGCAGATTTTCTTTGTCGTCTTCGTCAGTCGTTTGGTCGCACGAAGCGGATTGCCAATCGCGTTCCCTTATGCGAACGACTGGAAGAACGCGTGTTGTTGTCAATCGACGCCGTCCAGGTCTCGGATATCGTTGCCGGTGCAACTGGCTCTTCACCGAGTCAGCTGACCAACGTCAATGGGACACTTTATTTCAGCTCGAATGACGGAATCACAGGCAAAGAACTGTGGAAATCGGACGGCACAGCAGCCGGAACGGTTCTGGTCAAGGACATTGCTGCCGGTTCTGTCGGCTCGAACCCCGGATCGCTGACGAATGTGAACGGGACCCTGTATTTTACTGCCAACGACGGAACAAGCGGCGTCGAACTGTGGAAATCGGACGGGACTGCTGCGGGAACTGTCCCAGTCAAGGATCTCGCCGCCGGTTCGGCGAGTTCCTTTCCGAGCAGCCTGCTGGCCGTGAATGGGATGCTGTTTTTTACCGCCGACGATGGAGTTACCGGGCAGGAACTCTGGAAATCTGACGGGACAGATGCGGGAACGATCCAATTAATGGATATCAAGGCCGGTTCGTTGGGTTCGTATCCGAGTTCGCTGACAGCCGTGAATAATACACTTTTTTTCACGGCTGACGACGGCATCACCGGTAAGGAACTCTGGAAGTCGGACGGGACTGCCGCCGGTACAATCCAGGTCAAAGACATCAAACCAGGACAAAACGGCTCTTTTCCAAACTCGCTGACGAATGTGGGTGGTACCCTGTTCTTCACCGCCGCGAGCAGCCCGGGAAACTATCAATTGTGGAAGACTGACGGAACCGTGTCAGGGACGATCCCGGTCAAGACCATTGGCGGCGGCGCCGGCAGTTACTCGATCTCATATCTAACGGATGTAAGCGGCACGCTGTACTTCGGTGCCCTTGATGCCACGAACCACAATGAATTGTGGAAATCAGACGGGACTGCGGCGGGAACAGTGCAAATCAAAACTTTTGGCGTTGTCGGTTATTATCCGCAACCCCTGACCGGCCTGACGAATATCAACGGCACACTCTTTTTTAGCGGAAACGCTACGACCGGAGACTTTGAGCTGTGGAAATCCGACGGGACCACGGCGGGAACGGTACTGGTCAAGGACATCGCAGTCGGAGCGACCGGTTCCTACCCGTCTTCACTCACGAATCTGAGTGGCACACTCTATTTCACGGCCAACGACGGGATTGCCGGCAAGGAATTGTGGAAATCGAACGGGACTGCGGCGGGAACGACCCTGGTGAAAGACATTAACCTGGGCTCGAACGCATCGAGCCCGGGTTCTCTCACGAACGTTAATGGTTCTTTGTATTTCAGTGCTGACGACGGAACAAGTGGCATCGAATTGTGGCATACCGTCGTCACCAATGTGAATGATCCTCCGACGGATCTGAGCTTGTCTGCGACAAGTATCGCGGAAAACAACGCCGCCAACGCCACCGTCGGGACGCTCAGCGGTTTCGATCCAGACTCCGGCGACACCTTGACCTACAGTCTCGTCGACGGGACCGGCAGCACGGACAACGCCAGCTTTTCCATCGTCGGGAACACGCTGCAAATCATTCCCGTCACGCATTTCGCAACCCAAAGCAGTTACTCCATTCGGGTTCAAGTCGCCGATCAGGGTGGATTGACGTTCCAGAAACAGTTCACGATTAACGTCATCAAAGCCAATCAGTCTCCCACGGACATCACGTTGTCCTCAACAAGCATCGCCGAGAACAACGCCGCCAACGCGGCAGTCGGTACATTTGGTGCAACGGATCCCGATACCGGCAATACATTCACGTTCAGTCTGGTTGCCGGGACTGGCGGTACCGACAATTCCAGCTTTACGATCGTCGGCAATTCGTTGCAGATCACCCCCAGCACCAACTTCGAAGCCAAGAGCAGCTATTCCATTCTGGTGCAAGTCGCCGATCAGGGCGGATTGACCTTTCAAAAGCAATTCACGATCAACGTCACCAACGTGAACGAGGCGCCAACGAATGTCGGCCTGTCCGCCACGAGTCTCACGGAAAACAACGCCGCCAATGCCACTGTCGGAACGTTCACGGCGACTGACCCGGATGCCAGTAACACCTTCACTTTCAGTCTCGTTGCGGGAACCGGCAGTACGGATAATGCCAGCTTCTCGATCGTCGGTAATACGCTGAAGATTATTCCGGTGACGAATTTTGCGACGAAGAACAGCTATTCAGTTCGGGTGCGCGTGACGGACCAGGGGGGATTGACGTTCGAGAAGCAGTTCACCATCAGCATCACGAAAGCTGACCTGGCTCCGACAAATCTGACACTCTCCTCAAATACTCTTGCGGAAAATAATGCGCCCAATGCGGCGGTTGGAACTCTGAGTTCGACCGATCCTGATGTCGGCGACACATTCACTTATAGTCTGGTTGCAGGGACAGGGAGCACAGACAACGGCAGCTTTTCGATCGCGGGTAACGCTCTGCAAATCATTCCGGTGGCCGATTTTGAATCGAAAACCAGTTATTCGATTCGAATTCGAACAACGGATCAGTTGGGCATGTCATTTGAGAAGCAATTCACGATCTCAATCACGAACGTCGATGATTTTCCGACGGTCATTACGTTAAACTCGGAACCGCTTGTATACCACGTGGCGGCGAGGAAAGTCGTCGCTGTGGATGGAACGGCGACAATTTCGGACGGTGACGCGACCGCGTTGAATTTCACTGGGTCGGTGCTGCAGGTTTCTGGACAAACCAGCAAAGACAAACTCTCGATCCTGAAGCAGGAAGGGATCACGACAAAGGGCAAAAATGTATTGCTGGGTAAGACCGTAATCGGCACGATCGCCGGAGGAACAAAGGGCTCTGCCCTGACCATTCACTTGACGAGCGCCGCGACGCAGCCGGTCGTACAGTCATTAATGCGTAGCATTGGTTTCAAGTCCACCGATAAAGTGGCCGCGAATCGTACGCTCAAGTTTCAAGTGACTAACATCAGTGGCACGAATACGAATCAGGCGACCAGACAGATTCAAGTCGAACATTGATCCTGGGATGACACATACTGTGCCCCCTTGGAGTTTAAATTTAGGTGTTGCGGTGACCCGTAAATTTGGCTCGTCACCCAAAGTCTCACGACTTCAGCTACGAGGAAACTCGAAGTCTCGCGACGTCAGCTACGGGACAGATGCCTGCTGAAACCGTTCGAAAGAACTCGATTGTTGAGGTGAGTCATGCTTTTCCGACCTTATGCCGACTTCCTGCGTCGACTCCGTGACTCATTTTGTCGTAAGAAACGAACTTTCTCCCAGTTCTCCGGGTGTGAGCAGCTGGAAGATCGGTTACTGCTGTCCATCAATCCCGTCCAAGTTGCGGACATTTTTCCCGGTCCCAAGGACTCGGCTCCGCAACAGTTTACGAATTTGAATGGGACTCTTTATTTCACGGCCACTGACGGAGTTCATGGCGTTGAACTCTGGAAGTCGGATGGCACGACGGCGGGAACCGTGCAGGTCAAGGACATCAATCCTGGTGCGGGCAACTCCAATCCTGGAAGTTTGACCGTTGTGAACAGCTCGCTTTATTTCACTGCAAATGACGGCACTTCGGGCGTCGAATTGTGGAAATCGGATGGGACGGCGGCTGGAACCACGTTGGTCAAAGACATCGCCGCAGGTTCCATTTCCTCGGGGCCGACATACCTGACGAACGTGAATGGAACGTTATACTTCCAAGCGGACGATAGCACGACGGGCGCCGAACTTTGGAAGTCTGATGGAACATCCGCGGGAACTGTGATGGTTAAGGAAATCAATGTTGGATCAACTGGCAGCAATCCCAGCTATATAACGAATGTGAATGGCACATTGTATTTCGCCGCCAGCGACGACGCGACCGGTGAAGAACTCTGGAAATCAAATGGAACGGCTGCCGGGACGGTGCTAGTCAAAGACATTTTTAGTGGGACAGATAGTTATGGAAACGCGAACAACTCGAACCCGGTCAATTTGACGAACGTCAACGGAACACTCTACTTCACCGCGGCGAACAGCGCCAGCCAAAGTGAATTGTGGAAGTCGGACGGGACCTCGAGCGGAACCGTCCTAGTCAAGGATCTGGACGCTGCGACAGGCAGCTATTCTCCAAGCTCTCTGACCAACGTGAACGGAACATTGTTTTTCGGCGCTCTGGACTCAAACGGAGGTGGTGAGTTCTGGAAGTCAAACGGTTCAGCATCGGGGACGGTTCGACTTAAAGACTTCGGCGGTGGCTCGTACTATGCAGTGACCTACCTGACAAACGTAAATGGAACTGTCTATTTCGAGGCCGGAGATCACGCGGGGAGTGAGGAGCTTTGGAAATCAGATGGAACGAGCGGCGGAACCGACATGGTCAAGAACCTGTATCCGGGCGCGGTTGCTTCGTATCTGAGTGATCTCACAAACGTCAATGGAACTCTGTACTTCACCGCGGACGACGGCGTACACGGTCCGGAGCTATGGAAGTCGAACGGGGCCGCAGCGGGGACCGTGATGGTGAAAGATCTCGTTTCGGGATCAAACGGATCTTATCCATCGTACCTGATCAATCTGAATGGCACATTATTTTTTGAAGCCAGCACCGCGGCGGCAGGTGACGAACTGTGGCACCTCGCTGACAGTAACCTGGCTCCCACGGATATCTCCCTGAGTACAACGAGCATCGCCGAAAACAACGCCGCCAATGCCGCCATCGGGACGCTCAGCGCGACAGATGCCAATGCGGGTGACACATTCACGTACAGTCTGGTCACGGGGACCGGGAGCACGGACAACGCGAGCTTCTCAATCTCCGGGAATACACTCAAGATCGTTCCCAGTGCCAACTTCGAGGCCCAAAGCAGTTACTCTATCCTGGTTCAGGTCGCCGACCAGGGAGGATTGAAGTTCCAGAAGCAATTCACGATTAACGTGACCGACGTCAATGAAGCGCCGACCAGTCTCGCGCTTTCCGCGACCAGCATTCTTGAACAGAACGTCGCAAATGCCACAGTCGGGACACTCACCGCCGTTGATCCCGATACTGGAAACACATTGACGTTCAGCCTGGCCCCCGGGACTGGCAGCACTGACAATTCCAGCTTTTCCATTGTCGGCAACTCGTTGCAGATCATTCCCGTCACGAGCTTCGCGACCAAGAACAACTACGCGATCCGGGTCCGAGTCACCGATCAGGGCGGATTGTCATTCGACAAGCAGTTCACCATCAATGTCACCAAGACCAATACCGCGCCCACCGACATTTCACTTTCCTCGACCAGCGTGGTACAGCATAACGTGGCCAATGCCACCGTTGGAACACTCAGTGCCATCGATGTGGACACGGGCAACACGTTCACGTTCACTCTGGTCTCAGGAATAGGGAGCACGGACAATTCCAGCTTTTCGATTACGGGAAATACTCTCAAAATCGTTCCTGTAACCGACCTGGCAACTCAGAGTAGCTATGCCATCCGTGTTCGCGTGACAGATCAAGGTGGCCTGTCATTCGAGAAGCAGTTCACGATTGGTGTGGTAAGTGCCCCTCAGTTTCCGGCAGCGATCACGTTAAATACGCAGCCATTGGCCTATCACGTGGCGGCTCGAAAAGTGGTCGCCTTCGACGGATCGGCGACGCTTGTCGCCAACAATGGGGCTGCTCTTGCTCTCACCGGGGCGACGTTGAAAGTGTCTGGGCAAACCGCGAAGGACACCCTTTCGATTCAGAAACTGAATGGACTGACGACCAAAGGCAAGAATGTATTATCTGGTAAGACCGTGATTGCCACATTTGCCGGAGGCAAGAAGGGCGCTGCGTTGACAATCACGTTCACGTCGGCAGCGACACAGACACTGGTTCAAAAGGTGCTGGACGATATCGGTTTCAAATCTGTAGACAAGGTCACAGGCACCCGCCAGATCCAAATGCAGATCAAGGCCGGCAGCACGTCAATCACCAATCTCGCCACAAGGCAAATCGACGTCGGACATTGATTGGTCGCTGTGGATTTGACCATCACCAATCGTGATTTTCAAAACGCACTCGCATTCTGCCAACAGACAATGGGCCGCTTTTCGAAACTCGATTCCTTATTATCCGACTCCATCGGACGGCTCGCAGAACCGGCCGGCGAGATTTCCGTTCACATCACAATGGTCGATCAATCCACGCTGGAAGGCCGGGTTGTGTGGGCTGATCCCAGTTATGTTAAGATCAAGACTGGTATGTTAAGATCAAGACTGGGGATCACGGTAAAGAGATGCTGGCCGCCAGGTCGCACATCATCCGCATCGAAGCATTGTAGAATGCTCATGCATGGAATCTCGTTATGAATCGCATTCTGGCTTGGAATCGAAATGTCGCTTGGCTTTCGTTTGCGGCGATTGCGCTCATGTCCACCAACGTGTTGGCCGGAGATGAACCACGGACACTCACGGACGCCGATTATTCGCCAGAGCGCATCGCGGATCTCATCAAACAGCTTGACGAAGAGGAACTGGACACTAAAGTGGAGGCGATCAGAGCATTGGGTGATCTCGGCATCGAAGCCCGGCCAGCGGCCGCAAAACTCATCGTATTGCTCGCGGACGAAACACCGTCGACCCCATTTTTTGCCCCCATTCGACGCGCAGTCTGTGATTTGGCAGGGGAATCATTGAGTTATATCGGTCTAGAAGTCATTTCACGTTTGCAGGATAAAATCCGGGGCCAGTCAACGAATGTCCAACAACTTGTAGCTCGAATTGCCCGTCGTCTGGGAACTCGGGGCCGAGAGTTTTTACCCCAGTTACTTGAAGAATATCGAACCGCTAAGGAAGTAGATCGACCATTGTTGTTGATGACAATCGCAGCTGTTGACCCGACGGGGGAGGCTTCGTTTCCCGAGCTACTTAAGGCACTTCGTCAAAATGAAAACCAGTGGATGCGAGGTACCGCGGCCTCTGCGCTGAACCGGTCGGATTCCGCTTTTTCGGGGTACTTGATCAAATCAAGCCCGGCGAACCGATGGATTCGCCGCTCGCCTCAGAATACGACTGTATATTCAGACGCGCTACTGGCCGCGCTCAACGACAAGTCGCCTGATGTACGAGCTACCGCCGCCCAATCGCTTGCGACCTATCCAGAAGTGGCTAAACAAGCAGTCCCAGCGCTCCTTCAGTTACTGTCAGACAAAGAGTTCTACGCCGTGGCTTACGCCCCTGATTTTTCCGGAAGGGAAGTTGTCGCGTCCGCTGCTGCGTCCTCCCTAACACAGTTTCACGATCAGGCCGACCAGATCTTACCTGCGCTGATTCGCACTATCCCAGACATCTCTGGACTCAATGCAGAATCGATCACTGAACTGGTCCTACATTCCCAGAAACCATTGAGCTATCTGACAACGCTTCTGGAAGGCCCTCGGCCCGATTTAGCACTGACTGCACTTGCGCGTATGGGGCAAGGCGCTATATCTACGACCACAATGCTCGAAAAGTTAACGCTTCACAAACAGAAGGTAATTGCTGCTCAGGCCAATCTGGCATTGGCCTGTATCGACTCTCAAGGTCACCCGCAGGCCGTGAACGTTGCTAAGAAAATGATTCAGAGCGATCGCCAGGAAGCTTGCCGCTTTTTACGAGCAGTCGGCCCCCGCGCGGCATTTGCGGTACCGTTTCTACAAACAGCGTTTGCCGACAACAAGGACGCATTCTTTCTGGAGTGGTGGGGAATACTTCAAACGCTCGAATCGATTGGCTCGGAGGCGAGTGCCGCCGCGCCAATGATCATTGACTCATTGGGTACGAACCAGGGGACAGGAACACCAATCAAGGAAAAAGCTCTGGTTAGTTTCGGGCCATCAATTGTGCCTCAATTGGTCGCGGCATTGAAAGACCCGGCGCGATCGCCGTCGCATCGAATCGCCTGCCTGCACGTCCTGGGGCGACTTGGTTCGAAGGCAGCCGATTCGGTTCCACTCATTGTCGCTCAACTGGACAGCCAATATCCCGATGTCCGCAAAGCGGCGGCGCAGGCCTTGGGTTCGATCGTTTCACGTCCGAACGAATCGTTGCCGGCCTTGCAGAAAATGCTTGTGGACCCACGTCCATTCGTGCGGGTTGCTGCCGCTCAGGGCGTCAGTGCCTTTGCCCAAGTGGCCGAACCGACAGTGCCGGAATTGATTAGATTATTGTCCGACGAATATCTTGACGTGCGATTGGCTGCCGTCATTGCCTTGGGAAAACTGGGGCCGCTCGCGAAAAATGCAGTTCCTAGACTGAATGTAATGAAGGACGATTCCAACGTCCTGATAGGTGATATGGTTCGCGAAACGTTGGCTGAAATCGTGAAGAGCATGTAGCTCTGACACGCCGCCGGCAGAACAGATACGATTCCGCGCTGTCTCGTCGACATTGAAGTGGAGTGCGACTCAATCCGACACAGGAGTTCATCTTGGACCTTTCAAAGCTGGACGTCCTCAAACAGTTGATGGTTCACGGTCAGGATTTTTCGCAGATGTTCGTTTATTTTCTGGACCACCTGGGCGACCAACAAGAATTCCATCGACTGGGCGAACAAACGACCGTTCCGCTTTTTGAATCGGCACTGGGACAGGCGGCGTATGCCTGGTACAAGTTGACAGTGATTCGCATGGAACAACGGTTGAAGCGGCTTCCCGAGCAGCACTTCATCCATGGAACAGTGCGGCTCAATGACTACCCCCTGAGTGTCATTTATTTTGAAGACGCTGATGTCGGGATTATCGCGCAATGCGTTCCGGCACCGCAGCAGCAAGGGAATCTGCAGTTCATCCGGTTCTCAGGCCGGCCTCTGCGGAAAACCCGCGGTCCATCGCCCAATTAGAAGCTGCCAAAGAATATGGCGAGCTGTGGCGTAAGCCCACTAGTTCTTCAGTCTTTCGCCTGGTACCAAAAGTCACGCATATGAATACCGCAGAATTGTCGCCAGCATTCTCGCCGCGCGATAATTGCTGGCGGAATCATTTGTCACTTGTCATTGGTCACTTGGGGCGAAAATGCATTTCACAAATGACCAGTGACAAATGACAAATGACCGAGTGGATATCATGCGAAAGCAATCGATGTGTAGTCCTGAACCTGTCTTTTCTGCCACTTTTCGTGTTTGGATTTCGCCACGCGCCCGTGCATTCGT
>JAQGHT010001132.1 GCA_028291565.1 Planctomycetaceae bacterium
ATACGCCGTATGAATTCCCGCAAGCGTCCGCCTGCTTCATTCAGTCGGTCGAAGACAACAGGGAAGACATTATGCGTCTCGCCACCAGCGAGGCCATGCTGTTCAAGTTCGGTTCGGGCACCGGCAGCGACCTGTCGACCATCCGCAGCAGCAAAGAAAAGCTGTCGGGCGGCGGCGTTCCCTCCGGCCCGCTGTCGTTCATGCGTGTCTACGACCAGATCGCCGCCGTCGTGAAGTCGGGTGGCAAGACCCGTCGCGCGGCCAAGATGCAGTCGATCAAGGACTGGCATCCCGACGTCCTGGAATTCATCCAGTGCAAGGCGAAGGAAGAACGCAAAGCTCGCACGCTGATCGCCAGCGGTGAATACGATTCGAACTTCAATGGCGAAGCCTACAGTTCGATCATGTTCCAGAACGCGAACCTCTCGGTCCGCCTCAGCGACGAGTTCATGAAGTCGGTCGAAAAGGGTGGCAAGTGGCAGACGCATTGGGTCACCAATCCCAACATCGCCGGTCCCGAGTACGATGCCAAGTACATCATCCGCGAGATGGCCGAAGGGACCTGGTTCTGCGGTGATCCCGGAGTCCAGTTCGACACGACCATCAACAAGTGGCACACGTGTCCGAATTCCGGACCGATCAATGCCTCGAACCCCTGTTCGGAATACATGTTCCTGGACGACACGGCCTGTAACCTGTCGAGCTTGAACCTGAAGAAGTTCCAGAAGGCCGACGGCACGATCGATCTCGAACGTTTCCGCCAGGCCGCCTCGATCTTCCTCACGGCCCAGGAAATCCTCGTCGACCACGCCAGCTACCCGACGCCCAACATCGCCGAGAACAGCCACCTCTACCGGCCGCTGGGGCTCGGTTATGCGAACCTGGGCAGCCTGTTGATGTCGATGGGCATTCCCTACGACAGCGACACCGGCCGTGGCATCTGCGGAGCCTTGACCGCCCTCCTGACGGGCCAGGGTTATCTGACCTCCAGCCGGATCGCCGCCACGGTCGGCCCCTTCGCGGGCTATGCCGAGAATCGCGACCCGATGCTGAAGGTCATGCAGATGCATCGCGACGCCGTCGAGAAAATCCATCCCAACTGCCCGGTCTATCTGAAAGATGCCGCCCGGTCAGTCTGGAATGATTGCCTCGCGTCAGGCCGGAAGCACGGCTACCGCAACGCGCAAGCGACGGTACTCGCCCCGACCGGCACGATCGCCTTTATGATGGACTGCGACACGACTGGTATCGAACCCGATATCGCCCTCGTGAAGTACAAGCAGCTGGCCGGCGGCGGCATGATGAAAATCGTGAACCGCACCGTCCCCAGCGCGTTGAAGGTCATGGGCTACGACGAAGCCGCCGTCACCCGGATCATCGACTACATCGAGCAGCACGACACGATCGAAGATTCGCCCGATATTAAGGACGAACACCTGCCCGTCTTCGACTGTGCCTTCAAGGCCCGGAAAGGGAAGCGGTCCATCGCGTGGCAAGCCCACGTCAAGATGATGGCCGCCGCCCAGCCGTTCCTGTCGGGTGCGATCTCCAAGACGGTCAACATGCCCGAAGATTCCACCGTGGAAGACATCGAGCAAGCCTACATCGAAGGCTGGCGTCTCGGTCTGAAGGCCCTGGCCATCTACCGCGACGGCTCCAAGAGCAGCCAGCCCCTGGCGACGTCCAAAGAAGGAGACCGCAAGAAGAAGGAAGAAGTCGCGGTCGCCCCTCCGCAGGTCGTCATGGCCCCAGCCCGCCGCCGGCTCCCGCCGACCCGGCACTCGTTGACCCACAAGTTCTCAGTCGGGGGTCACGAGGGCTACATCACGGTCGGCCTGTTCGAAGACGGCACCCCTGGCGAGTTGTTTGTGACGATGGCCAAAGAAGGCAGCACGATCGGCGGCCTGATGGATTGCATCGGCACGTTGACCTCCATGGGTCTGCAATACCGAGTCCCCCTGGACGTCTTAGTCAACAAGTTCTCGCACCAGCGTTTCGAGCCTGCCGGCTGGACCGACAACCCCGACATTCCGAACGCGAAGAGCGTCGTCGACTACATCTTCCGCTGGTTGGGCATGCAATTCGTTCCCGGTTTCCGAGAACAAAACGCCCCCCGCCGAGAAATCGCCACGGGCGCCAGCCCCGCGAAATCAACGGAAGGCGACTCCGAAACCAAGGAGCCTGGCGCTGCCACAACAGCCAAAGCCGCAACCACCCCAGCCCCAGCGGCTGGGACAAACGGTCAGGTAAACGGCACCGCAACCGCCTCCCTCTCCCCTCGCCCCGGTACCCCGGGGAGAGGGGCCGGGGGTGAGGGGCCCAGCGGCGTTCAAGGCACGAACGGAGCCGGATCCAGCACGAACGGCCACGGAGTGAACGGCACGAACGGTTCGCACGCTCACGGGACGAACGGACACGACAAGGCCATCGCGATGGTCCTGCAAGCCGTCAAGCGAGAAGCCGCCAGCGTGGCCTCCTTACCAGTCACCGGAGAAGGCCCAGCAACCAGAAGCAAGCAATTCGCAACGTTCCAGCAGGATGCTCCTGCATGTGACAATTGCGGAGCCATCACCGTGAGAAACGGAAACTGTTACCTCTGCCACAACTGCGGCAACAGCATGGGCTGCAGTTGAGCTGATTAAATTAAATCAAATGAAGTGAGGCGTCCCTGAAGGATTGTCGAACTGAACACCAAAAATCGACACGCCTCAGACGGAAACGTCTGAGGCGTTTTTTTGTTCCTAACTTATAGCATGCGGGGGCCGCCATTTTGGAAATCACATTCCCCACAGATGCAGACGGATTTCTTTCGCAAGAATGCCCGTCTTGCGAACTTCGATTTAAAGTGAAATTCGGCGAAGGCAGCGAAGAACCAATTTCCTATTGCCCCTATTGCGGACATAACGGTCAGCAGTGTTGGTATACGACCGAGCAAATCGAACACATAAATTCGATCGCCGCAAATACTTTTCTTACTCCCGAGATCAAAAAGCTGGAACGCCAACTAATAGGAGCATCGAATGGATTCATGAAATTCGACCTAAAGTCTAACATTCCCGATCCTACTCATCCTCCGATAGAACCTGACGATAACTTCGAAATACTACATCTGTCCTGCTGCAATGAAACGATTAAGATTGCGAAGCACAATCACTACTTTTGCACTATATGTGGCACAGAGTTCGATATGACAATCAACGATTCCAAGAAGGTGTTTCTCAGTCATAAGGGCGTTGACAAGGGAAAAGTCAACGAATTCAAGCACACCCTTGCAATCCTCGGTTACCACCCATGGATTGATGAAGATGCAATGCCGGCGGGTACTGCACTGGAGCGCGGTCTTCTGCGGGGAATGCAGGAGTCCTGTGGAGTGGTGTTTTTTATAACCCCATCATTCAAGGACGAGGGATTCCTGGAAACCGAAGTTAACTACGCTATTCAAGAAAAGAGGAAAAAAGGCGACAAATTCGCAATTATCGCACTTCAATTCGTTGATAACGACGGAACCGTCGGACAGATTCCTGAGTTGCTCACAACTTATGTTTGGAAAAAGCCCAAGTCATCCCTTGAAGCCTTACGTGAAATTGATCGTGCTTTACCGGTGGCACCTAAGCTGATTGACTGGCGTGACGGGATCGACGGAGTGATCACGACACCAATTGCCAAATCAACGTCCACGGAACTTTCGACCGAGGCGAAGGCACTTTTGAAAGTCGCGGCAGCTGGTGACGGAAGAATTATGCATTTTCGGTATGCGAGTGGCGAGGAAATCAGTGTAGCACACAAATCGATGCTCCCTGATCAGAATTCCCGCACAATCGCACTATGGGTTGGTGGACTCGAAGACCTGCAACGGCGCCGCTTTATTAAGGCTGTCGGTCACAAAGGTGAAATCTTTGAAGTAACTCGAGAAGGATATGAAGCGGCTGACGACATTGACGATAAATGAACGGACTTCGGTAATTTATGTTGCCACGTTGAAGCCGAAGGCCGAACCTAACCTTAAATGCTAACTGAATCGCGGTGCGTCCTCTCGTAGTTCGCGCAGATGGGACAGCAAGGTGTGTCCATATATTCACTTGGCGTTGCTTTTGAAAGCTCGAGTTGCAAAATCATGGGGTGCAAATTGCGCGCCAAACAAGACGCGATCGGACTTGACAGGTCTTCAACTAAGTATGTCACTTGATCCACGTGAGATAGGAATGAGTATGAGCACACAAGATAATCAGCCAGTTGTTACGCAGCAAACTATCGCACAAAATGAAGCAGTAGAGAACGTTCTAACCAGGTTCGATACCGGGGAGATTATTATTCCTCAGTATCAGCGTGATGCGGACCAGTGGGACGACAGCAAGAAGAGTCTTTTTGTAGAATCCGTTCTCAACCGCCTGACCGTGCCGGCATTTTATTTTGCTCCGAACGAGAAGAACCCGGACATTGCAGAAGTTGTCGACGGTCAGCAGCGCCTTACAACTCTCAGGGCGTTTTTCAAAAATGACTTCACCTTGAGCAAAGGCGACGAATGTCCATATTATGGAAGTAGTTCTCACTATGCTGGCAAGACATTTCACCAGCTTGCTGACGTTTGGCAAAGGGCATTTCGACGCTATAACCTGACGTTGGTTACGTTACCCGAAACTGTCGACTTGAGCCTTCGTTTGGAGATTTTCAGGCGAATCAATGACGGCGGAACACCTCTTAGTGGACAGGACATCCGTCTTAGCTATTACAGTCAGTCACCCTGCGTTCGGTTTATTCAGGTTGTTGGCATTTTCGATAGCGCCCGTCAGGGGGCGCAGCGAATGATTAACGATTTGGGATATTCGTGGCCATGGGAGCCGGACCCGCAGCGCGCTGCCCAATGGAAGGAATGGTGGGAGGACAGCAAGGCGGCTGTTGGCCAGACAGCTTCGGAGATGTTTCTTTGGTATTTGATCGGCGAACATAGAGACAAAGTAGTCGATCTTCTCGGTGACGAGCAAGCACTTGCAAAACTGAGAATTCGGTTTCGCGGAAATACCGACGAAGTTCTCGACATCATCTGCGCACAATTAAAACAAGAGGACTTGAATCCCGCCGAGCCTCGACTGTTCCCACCGCTCGATGATCTCCAGAAAAAGCTGTTCCCGAAGTTTGCGGGGTGGTGGTACAAGATCCGGATGGAGTGTGGCCCGAGTGCGAGTGTTGCCAAACATCGCGCAATCGCTCTTTTGATCCCTTCGCTTTTGAAGGTAT
>JAQGHT010001140.1 GCA_028291565.1 Planctomycetaceae bacterium
GCAATTGGATTGACGCCCGTTTCCGCACTGACGTCGTCAACCGATGCTTCGCTACCCGTCTCTGGATTGGGTCTCGATTTCACCCGCACCTACGGCGGCGACCTGGTTCAGCGATACCAGATGGGGCCATTTGGCCGAGGTTGGTCGGCTCCCTGGCAAATCTCATTGCAGGTTCAGTCGGACGGAACAGTCGTTATTCGAGACTCGGCTGATTCCATGCGGATCTTTCAACCTGACAGCCGTCATTCGGGACAGTATTTCGCCCAGTCGGGTGATCCGGGGATCTTGGTAAAGGGTAGCGATGGCGCTTATGAATTGACCGAAACAGATGGTCAAGTGACTCGATTCCGCGCCGACCAGACTTTGGAATATGTCGAAGATGCCAATGGAAATCGCGTGACGGCCGGATTCACCGGCGGGCGTCTGACCAGTCTGACACATTCCAGCGGCGCTTCGTTGTCGATTTCCTATAACCCCGCAGGGTTGATCAGCAGTTTGACCAGTTTCGCGAGTCCGACTGATACGCTGGGGCGGACCACGACGTACCTTTATGACAACACCAACTCGCTGCTGCTGTCCGCCACCGGGCCATTGGGAACCACATTATACACGTACAACACCAGCAACGACCCCACTCAGCGATATGCCTTGAAATCGATCACCGATCCCACAGGCGCAGGCCAGTTCTTCGAATACGACAGTTCCGGCCGGTTGAGTTCGTCGTATCTGACCGGAAATGTCCAACGGACGAATTACACGTATGCGGCCGGGGCCGTGACCACGACTGACGCGTCCGGAGCGGCTTCGACAATTTATTTCGATGACAATGGACTGGTCGTCCGTAGCGTCGACCCACTCGGCAACTATGTGAATTATCAGTACAATAGCTTGCGGCAACTGATCAGCGCCACAGATGCGCTGGGGCACACGGTGACCTATACTCGCTGCGATTGCAACCGGCCGAAAACGATCACGGACCAGGCGGGGAACACATCGACATTCACACTCGGCGGTGCCCACAATGACCCCACCGCATTGACTGACGCCAACGGCCACGTGACTCATTTCAGCTATGACGCGAACGGAAATCTAAGCTCCACGACGTATGCGGACGGCAGCGTCGAACAGGCGGTATACAATGCGCTTGGGGATGCGACTTCGCTGATCAATCGACGCGGCCAGACGGTCAGACTCGCCTACAATGCCGCAGGACAGGTCTCGCAAGAAACGTTCCCAGACAACACGATTAATTCATACACTTATGACAGCCGAGGCCGGCTGGCGACCGCGACCGACCCCGATGGCACAACCACATTCACTTACGACGCGGCCGATCACCTGACACGCGTGGATTACCCGGCCGGGCGGTTCATTCAATATACCTATGACGCAGCGGGACGCCGCACGTTCATGGAAGACAATACCGGATTGAAAATCCATTACCTGTATGATCAATCGGGTCGCCTGAGTGAACTCAGAGACGCCAGCGGCGCCACCGAAACGCGGATCGTCCTGTACACATACGATGTCACGGGCCGGTTGGCTCGTGAAGATAAGGGAAATGGATCATCGACGGTCTACACCTATGATCTGGCGGGCCAGGTGAAGAGTATTGCCAATCTGGCGCCAGACAATTCGATCAATTCCCAATTCACGTACACGTACGATGCGCTTGGCCACCGGATTGGAATGGGCACAACTGACGGTCAATGGACTTTTACTTACAATCTGACGGGCGAACTGACTCACGCGGTGTTCGTGTCGACGAATCCGGCAATTGCCAATCAGGACTTGAGCTATGCCTATGACGCATTGGGGAACCGCACGCAAACGACACTGAATGGGGTGGTCACCAATTACACTTCCAACAATCTGAATCAATACACCTCGGTCGGCGACACCACCAACACGTATGATGCTGATGGCAATCTGATTTCCCAAAATGGCCCGGATGGCCTGCGACAATTCAGCTACGATGCCTTGAACCGCCTGGTCCAGGTTGTGACTCCCGATGGAACCTGGCAATATGAATATGATGCACTCGGCAATCGAGTCGCAATGATTGAAAACGGAGTAGAAACCGATTACCTGATCGATCCCTCCAACGGACAAAAGGATGTCATCGGCGCTTTCGACAGCGACGGGAACCCGACCGCTTCCTATGTTTACGGATTCAGTCTCGCTGCGGTGATGTCGGGGAACAACACGGGCTACTACGATTTTGACAGTATCGGATCGACAGCCGGTGTCAGCGGTTCGAACGGAACTTATAGTGGTGGCGGCTTGACTGCGAACTATGCCTACGACCCGCTCGGAAATTTATTGTCCAGCACCTCGTCCTTCACGAATCCGTTTCAGTTCGTCGGCGGAGCGGGTGTTTTGACACAATCGAATGGCCTGGACCTGATGCAGGCCCGGGCTTATGACCCGAGCCTGGGGCGATTCACGGCCATCGATCCGCTGAGAATGTCCGGTCTTGATCCCAATCTTTACCGCTACGCGGCGAACGATCCCTTGGGTTTCATCGACCCGACAGGCACCAAGATCTGCTGGTATGGTCCGTGGGGCGAGAATCCAGTGGTCAATGGCGGCCCCAACGACTTCGTCGGACTGTCCGCCGGAGCGGGATTTGGCTTTTCCGCCGGCACATCACTGAGTGTCGGAGTCGGAGCAGTAGCGGGAGCCGACGTGATTCTTGGTGCGACGCCAACCGGAGTGGTCGGAGCTGGCGCTGGAGCGGGTGCATACGTGGGCGTCGGACCTGGCGCGTCTTACGGCTATTATGCGGGATTTGGAGCGGGCTATAGCCACGGTTCCCACACGGGCCTGATTCTCGGTTGGGGTGATTGTCCGCCCGATCCGAAGCCTCCGACCCCCAATCCTCCCAATCCCGGGGGTAATACAGGCGCAACCGGGGCCAGCGGAACCGTTCAGTCGCAGGACCCCAATGATTTGATCGGACCAGCGGGTACCGGTCCGCAGAATTTCGTCACATCGAATTCCGCATTCCCCTACCGCATCGATTTCGAAAATGCCTCAACGGCATCGGCCCCCGCCCAACAAGTTCTGATTACGAATCAATTGGACCCCCATTTCGACCTGAGCTCTTTCGAATTCACCGACATCGGTTTCGGCGATACCAACTTGACCATTCCAGCCCATAGTCAGCATTACGAAGCCACCGTGATGCTGACAGAGAACGGCACGACGTTCAATGTTGAGATTATTGCCGATATGAATGCGGCCACCGGACTGGTCAGCGTGACGTTAGTCTCTGTTGATCCGAATACCCAGCTCCCTCCTGACGTGCTGACCGGATTCCTGCCGCCGGAAGATGGCACGGGACGCGGCCAGGGGCATGTCGGATATGTGGTTCGCCCCTTGGCAAGTGCGCTGCCGGGCACGGAAATCCGGAACGTCGCGTTAATTCAATTCGACGCGAATACCGTGATCGCCACAAACCAGATCGACGAACACGATCCCAGCAAGGGGACCGATCCCACGAAAGAAGCACTGGTAACACTCGCAGCGCCGAATCAGACCTTGCGGAAGAATGGCGCGAATATCGAACTCCTCGATGATTCCGGGCAAGTCCTGTTCGCGCAACCCGCCACGAGTACAGCGCCGATCGTCGTCCATGGCCTGGTGGGTCAGTCCAGTGATTTTACGATCGACTACAAATTCGGCGGACTGTTCAATGTACCGGGCGGACTGTCCTATCAGGGCGGCAACCTGGGGCAGGATCAGATCATAGTCAAAGGTGATGCGAACATCACATTGACGAATACCACCGTCACTGTTTCCGGACCCTCGAAATCCATTTCGATCAAGCCCATTACAATCAGTGGTGTCAACCGAGCCACACTCATTGGTGGAGCGAGCAAAAACACGCTGACTGCGTCGAGCTTCTCCGGTGCGGTGACATTCGACGGCGGAGGAGGCAGCGACGTACTGACTGGGGGCGCGGGCAACGACACGTTCATCCTGAGGGCCGGCACCCCCACCGTGAATGGGAACGGCGGCCAGGACACAGTGGTCGCACAGGCCACCGGAACTTTCACACTGTCGACCAGCAAAGTGATCACCTCACTGGGTAGCGCGAAACTGAAAGGCATCGAAAAGGCTCAGCTCACCGGTGGAGCGGGTGCTGATGTGTTCAATGTTTCCGGCTGGGCTGGCAACGCGACGCTCGATGGAGCCGGAGGCACGGACAAGGTGCTGAGTTCCAATGACGCCAATTTTACTTTGACGGATACTTCGCTGGTTCGCTCCACGGGAGGAACGTTTACTCTGGCCAACATTGAATCAGCTGAATTGACTGGTGGAAAAGGAAACAACACGCTCGATGCTTCCGCATTTTCTGGCTTTTCCTATCTCAATGGCTCCACAGGCAATGACACCTTGAAATCTGCGAAGGGTGGCAGTGTGCTGCTGGGCGGCAAAGGAAATGACCGCTTGGTTGGTAATATTGGCCGCGACGTCGAGTTCGCAGGAGCTGGTGCTGATACACTCGATGGAGGTGCGGGCGAAGACCTGCTATTCGCCATGCCGGTGACATTTGAAGCGAATCGTCCAGAGATTGATGCTTTGTTCACAGCCTGGAACAATCCGGCACTCGACTTCACGGCGCGCGTCGCACAACTGCGCGGCGGAATCGCGAACGTCCCGAAAATCGACACGGGCATCATCCACAGCGAAAAACTGGCCGACACGCTGACAGGCGGCGCGGGCCTCGATTGGTTCTTCGCCAACCCGACACTTGATAAGATCAATGACCTCGTGAATCAGTCCGATGTGTTAACGACGATTTAGCTAGGTGGAAGGTTTTACGTTCCGGTCCCTGCCTACAACGCAAGTTTTGCACTTGCGTTGTAGGCGACTGAATGGGACTTATGAGACTAATGGGACTTATATGCCCCATTGGTCCCATGCGCCGGTCCTTATGGCCCCAGTCCGCACAAGCCAGAGGCTCATGCTACGACGAGAAGCTGGACCGAAATGCGTTAGTCCTTCAAATCAAAATCCTGAGTAAAGGCAGCCTGTCCAGATTTCACCGTCAGCTTTTCGATCGTCGATTTCGTATTGAATTTCTCCGGTAGCAATTGCTCTTTCACAACGATGCCGCTCGGAGGTGGGGGACGATCGAGAGTACTCCCAGGCAGATTCCCGTCATTCAACGAGACTTTGTAGGAATTGACGGAAACTTTATAGGTCCCTGGAACGAGCGCCCATTTCGCCGGAAGCTCATACTTTCCTTCGACGATCGTCGTCGAAGTCGGCGGAGCATCCGTTCCGACATCCGGAAGAAAAGAGATTTCTCCGTCCTCGATCGGATCTCCGTTGTAGGTGACTTCACCGGACATACCAACTCTCTCGGGTCCACGTTCGCTGCATCCCGCAAAACACAATACTGCAGCTGACAGCAGCAGCCAGTTCCACATTCGCATGTTTTCTCCCTGCATTAGAAATCGCCGAAGACTTCGCCGCCGGCCCGGGTTGTCAGGGCAGACAGAATGGTCTGCGACAGATTTTGAGAGATGAAACGCACGCCACCATCCCCTAACACGAAATGACAGCCGCCAACGTGATAGCTCGCCGGTCCGCTGAAGGCATTACCGCCGTAGTTATCATGCGTGAACGGAGGCTGTCCATTCGCGGTCGAGCGGAACGGGGCGTTAATACCGTTCTGAGTACCGATGCCATCTGCATAGGCCAGCCACGAGCAACAACTGTACTGCCCTGGTCCTGTCGCGATGATTTCACCAAAAGCGAGTGTGTTGCTAGTTCCATCAGTCACATCGCGAAATGAAGTTTTGGAGTCGTGATAAATCAGTCCGTTGCCATTGTCCAGAACCAGACTCAATGGGGCATACCGTCCAGTTCCTGTATCTGAAATCGGCTCATAATGTGTCCGTGCCGAATCGTTGTTCGGATCTGTTCCCGCAGGATTCGAACCGCCGGTCCAATTCACACCTTCCGTGACAGGATTGGAAGGACACAACAAGCCGGGCAATACAGTCAGCGCCGGCTGACCGAAGTTGGGTGCGGAATTGAATCCGACCGAAGTATTCATCTGACTGTACAGAGCTGTCTGATCAAAATAGGGGAACAGCATTGTCTGAATGCTGTGGCCCAGATAGGCCGTCCCCGCCAGCGAGTATCGACCGGCAGGAAAGACATTGAAAGTGCTGGCATAATTGTGCAGCGCCAACCCAAGCTGCTTGAGATTGTTCCGGCACTGAGTCCGCCGGGCGGCCTCTCGTGCCTGTTGCACGGCGGGTAAGAGCAGAGCGATTAAGACCGCGATAATTGCGATGACCACCAGCAATTCGATAAGCGTGAATCCGCGAGAACGATGCCGCAGCATGATAGGACTCCAGGAAAGACCGAGATCAGAAAAAAATGACAGGCCTCAGAGCGCATTCAATTCGAGCGATCGCATTGTTTTGGGAAATACCATTTGCACAGAGCTACCAGCTTCTCGGGCCGTCGTCTTTCGACGAATGGCCGATGACTCTGATTTCCGTCAGTCACATTTTCCAAAGCACGCGTTTTTGCAGTGTCGTTTCCGAGGCCGCACTTGCGGCGGTTCCAGGCAGCCTCGAATGGTTTATAAGATTTCCGTTATAGGCCTCCCTTGGTAAATCCGGAACGGGCGTCCGTCGATATCGTGAAACTCGTCGTCAGCTCCAATTCCCAACAGTGAAAAAATCGTCGCCGCCAGATCGGCCGGGGTGTGACCTTCAGAAATCGGTGTGCCCCCTTCGCGATCGGTTTTCCCGATTGCGAGACCCGGAGTAATACCGGCACCAGCGAAGAAGCAGGGAAAGACATCTCCCCAATGGTGGCGCCCAGGAGTAAAGGGAACTCCAGCAGCATTGATTCCCCCCACCGCAATGGGCGAAATTCGTGGTGTACGGCCCATTTCACCACACATCACGATCAATGTTTCATCAAGCAACCCGCGTGCCTGCATGTCATCCAGAAAACCACTGAGACAGTGATCGAGCGATGGCAGCAACTTTCCCTTCAGATCTCGAAAGGCATTCTGATGGGTATCCCAACCACGCAAGTTGACCTGCACCATGCGAACGCCGGCTTCCACCAGCCGACGAGCCACAAGAAATGCCTGCCCCCATTCTTCACGGCCATATTGATCGCGAAGGGCATCGGACTCCTGAGTGATGTCAAACGGATTATTTTTTCCACGTTGCGAGACGATCAACTCCAAGGCCTGCCGCTGATAGGCGTCGTACTTGAAAACGCTGCGATGACTATCGAGATCCCGGCGCATCTGATCCAGGGACCGCAGCAGACTGGCGCGATTTTCGACTCGCTCAATGACCGCCCCCTGACCGGTTCCAAGATCCGGAAGCGAAAAGTCGGGATTGCGGCAACTGCTGTTGTCATACCATGATTTGGGCAATTTCCCCGGCTGACGTGCAGGGTCATCCGGCTGATCATGACTGTAACAATTCGGACAGGAACCACCTGGATCGGGAGCATGGCACGGCGGCGCCAGATTCACCCGCCAGCGCGAGTACTTGGGACCGAGCATTCCCGGGGCCGTGCCCGGAATCAGAAATTCACCCGCATTAATCCGCGTGCGGGGAATATCGACGACGGACGGTAATCCCATGCCTTTTCGAGGCGGTACGGCGTAGGCAATCATCGAGCCAATGGACGGCCATTCCAGGGGACGGGCACGTTGCAAGGCAATTGAGTTTGTGTTTTCCCCGGGCGGCAGTCCGTTGGACCCCGTATTCACCATGTACATGGCAGAATTGTGTTCGTTTCGGAACTGCCGGTCCGCGGGATGATACATCGTTCGGACAATCGAATAACGATTGGCGCGCTGTGCAAGTTTGGGAAGATACTCGCAAACTCGTAATTCTGAATTGGCAGTCGCAATCGAGCCATATTCCCCACGAATGGTGTCCGGCGCTTCAGGTTTCGGATCAAATGTTTCGTGTTGAGATGGACCGCCTGACTGAAAGATGAAAATGACCGACTTGGCCCGCGCCGCGTTGCTGGTCTCGGCTGCCATCGCTTCCAACTTCAGCAGATCACTGAAGCTCGTCCCGAATAGGGTTAAGGCACCGGCGTGCAGCAATTCACGACGCCCGACTTGCGGGTGATCGGACCGCTGACAGCCCAAACGGTGTTGTGGGTCACGCATAATTGCTTTCCGACCATGTTCTATCGACAAACAGCTTTCAATCTACGACCTCGGACGGTGCGCGCGCTTCGACGGCATTGCTCATTCCCCCAACGGGGTCACCATGATCCACCAGCAAATGACGTCGCAATAAGTCTGTCGCTTCGCGAATATTTCCGTTTTGCAACAGCCTGAATAATTCACGATGCTCACCGAGGGTCTGGCACATGTTTTCATGCCGGCCTGCCGCATCAATTTCCGGAAGTGGATTGATAGGCAACGGAGCATGTTGATAAACGCGTGAGAGACGCGAATTTCCCGCCATCCCGACCAGGACCTCATGAAACTTGCGGTCCGCTTCGGTGAATCCGTATTCAAATCCCGATTCCAGCAGTTGCTGCATGAGGTCGCAAATCTGCTGCAACTGCGCCAGTCCTTCAGCCGGAACCGCTTGGCGAAGTTCGAGAATCTGCAGCGCACCGACTTCAATCGCCAATCGAACTTCCAGGATTTCGTCCGTTGCCTCCTGACTCGGAGTCGGAACGAAAAAACCTCCCTTTGGCCCAGTTTCCAGGAGTCCCTCATGAGCCAACATATTCAGAGCCTCCCGCAAGGCACTGCGATTGACTTGCAGGTGCTCGGCCCATTTCTCTTCAACAAGCCGCGAGCCTGCCGCAAGCTGCCCGTGGGTGAGCCGCCTGCGCAGGTTTTCGTAAACTGACGTCGTTTGCTGAGTTTTGCGAATTGTGGTCATAGAGTCTGACATTACCAACTCCGTCGACAAAGTCAATTGAATTTCGTCGACAAAACAACTAAGCTCGCAATTCATCGCATCGGCCGGATTCAAACTCTGCCCTGCTTCATACCGCGCACGGTTAACAATGAGACGCTCGATCGCGGGGATAAGTATTGAAAAAGACTCATTCGT
>JAQGHT010001149.1 GCA_028291565.1 Planctomycetaceae bacterium
TATCTGTGTGAATCTGTGGCCAAAACATCTTTTCCGCTGACGTTGCAAAAGGGTTAACTATCCAATCGTATTCACGGTCACAAGCCCCAAATTCTCAAATGGGTGTTTGAGCCTGCCGTTCCCCAACGGGGATCCGTCAAATAGCCCAGGGTTGCAGCGCAGCGGCTACCCTGGGTTGAGTGTTCCCCGAGTTCTCTAAACCAACGGGGTTGCGCCTGTCGAAATCAGGTCTCCGCAGAGCGCAACCCCGTTGGGGTAGAACGGTATTTTATGAGATCTACCCAGGGTAGCCGCTGCGCGCGGCAACCCTGGGCTATTGACGCATCCCCCTCGGGGAAGGGAGCAACCGTCTCCTTTCCCCGCACTTTCGGTTCGGTGTCTCAAGAGCAAATAAAATCTTTGATGTGGTGTGACACACGGAATGGCAAGGTTTTCGACAGATCGTAACGCTTCAGGACCAGTGACGTAATTACGGTCAGGTGTTTTAAGTGCCATAGTACAGTCACGATTTGGTGAGATTGAACCACGGATTACACGGAACACACGGATAGAACATTGGAATCCATCCGTGTATTCCGTGTGATCCGTGGTTCAACAACGAATTGTCAATAGTTCGGACAGTCATTAATTCCTCGGTCCTTGAGCGAACTGGTGTGACTGGCGGTCGACGGCACCAAACTCCACTTGGCTTGCCTGGGTGATGATCGGGCTTTTGCACGACTTCCCTGACTACTGGGGTCGCGTAGAGCAAAAGCCCAAATCCTCTGAGGTCATCTCTGTGGGGCTTGATTTCGTCATTCCACTAAACTGTTACGACAAATCATGTTGTTGAACACCATACCTTCCGGCCTGAAATGTGTTGCTCGGATCGAGGCTGCAGGAAATCTCGTCGCCAGCTGGTCGGCGATCGGGGTGCGAAGGATCGGAATGATGTCTGTTCCCCCTCGTACAACGACGAGGGGGTTACGTCGTGGATGATTATAGCGTGGCGAATTCGGCGACAAAAATCCGTCGCCGCGTCCGACGAGGGGTCAGGCACCGCAGAATTCAGAATTGGCGGGGACCGATTCCATTCGATGAACGGCGTCAATCCGCCAAATCTGAAATGTGCGGTGCCTGACCCCATTCGAGCCGACCCCATTCGAGCCGACCCCATTCGAGCCGACCCCGTTCGAGAGCCCACGCTCGGCACTGCTTGGCCGTTGAGTACAACGGCCAAGCAGTGCCACAATTGCCAGGAGTTTTGAAAGTCAAAAACAGTTCCACCCAGCCCGATCAGAAGCCCGACTTTCCTGATCACAACAACGTACGAGGGGAAAACCAAGGTCAGCGCGCTGTAATACATCAACCGTGAAATTCATCTTCAAATAGGTATTTCTCGTCGAAGGCGATTTCATGACGTTGCAGAAATTCTCGGTATTCCTCTTCAAAGGATTGCCGTCGATGGTGCTGGGCTTGGTTCTGCAGGTATTTGCGTACGACGTCCACCTGAGAATGACTCACGGTGAAGGCTCCGTATCCGGTTTGCCATTGGAAATTGGGAACGTCCTTTTCGTCGTGCAACCACCTTGACGAATTCGCCTTAATGTCCCGAACGAAATCCGCCAAAGCGATCCGCGGCGAGCAGGAAGTTAAGAGATGGACATGATCTTCAACGCCCCCGATCTCCAGTAGTTGTCCATTCTTATTGGTGATGATTCCACTGATATAGTTCCAAGTCGCCTGACGAATGGAGTCTGTGAGAGTGTTTTCACGGTGCTTCGTACTAAAGACGATGTGATACGCAAGGCTGGTGTAGGTGCTGGCCATGAATCAGTCCTCATGCTGTTATTCATGAACGATGAGTGAGTCACAGTCCCATTGAGACGTGGTATTGTAGTCTGAGGCATCAGCTCAGGATACGCAATTGACCCTTCATTCAGCCCCGGAGGGGCGACATGTAATAGCCTGGGGGCGTCAGCCCCAGGAAGGCGATTGACGGAGTTAAAAGCCCCGGAGGGGCGGCACGTTTCGCGATGATCCCGCACGAACTCTCGGTATCGCCCCTCCGGGGCTGGAGGCTCTTTTCGCATGCGGTCCTGGGGCTCACGCCGCCAGGCTATTGCATGCCGCCCCTCCGGGCTACGCCGTGAGGGATTTTCGTAGCTGAATTCGTGAGAATTCGGGCCGATCGACATGTTCCGTCCGAAATCTCACGATTTCAGCTACGAGGAATTCGCCACTCCAAAATCCATCACGGCGTAACCCTCCGGGGCTGAGACAGAACCGACTGGCACAGATCAGCAAAGACCGTCAATGCAAGCTTGCGATTCCTGGCTGACTCTCGCTGGAAATCGTGTGGCCACGCCAGACCGGCCCCCTGGGCCACACGATGGAATGAGATCATGCTGTCTTCACGCCGGTCGAGTCCATGATTCCCGGGCGAACACCGGCCAGCCGTCTGTTGCGTGCAATTCAACACGCATGCCGCATCATGAAATTGTGCGACAGAGGACTATGAAACCCGATAGTCCATTTCGAAAGTTTTGGCTCGTGGTATGATGCTGGATGCCGTCCCCATTGTCTTTCCGTCAACCCATCCACACTCGGCACTGCTTGAGATCTTGTATGGAAATCTGTGTTTCATCTGTGTGAATCTGTGGCTAAAACATCTTTTTCCGCCGACGTTGCAAAAAAGTGAACGGCGTAGAGTCCCACCCTGCGCGTGACAAATTCGTCTTAATGATCGATCGCCGGTAGCCAATTATCGAGGCATCATGACTGCATTCCGTTTGATTTTGACCGCTCTGTTGCTGCTGGCAATCGAGCTGAGGTGTCTGACCGGCCCCAACGTGATTTCGGCTGAAGAAGTTTCCGCGAGCAAGGATACGCAATCTGTTCAGTCGACTGAACCACAAGAGCGCGGAGCAGTATCGCCAGAGCTTGCATTTCAGAGTTACCAGACAGCAGTCGAGAAGGGTGATTGGAAGACAGCATTTCTCTATCAAACTGAGGCATCTCGGGATTATATGGTCGGCGGATTGTTGGCGGCGTGCCATCTGGGTGTCGTGGGGGAACCGGGGAAGAAGCTGGCTACGGAATCCGCCGACGCGGCAAAACTGAAAGTACTGGTCACGAAAGCCCTGCAGGTGGCCGGCGCGGAACAATCGAAGTTGGCACAAGAAATGGCGAGTCTGGTGACCGACCAACCGAAGTTCATGAGCCACGCAATTGCGTTGTTCAAAGAGCAGAAAAAGGAGAACTGGTTGGCCGGGATCGGAACGGCCAAGTTGATCAGGCTCCAGATCAAAGAGGATCGTGCGACGGCACTGATGGAAATTCGGCTGGAAAAAGGGGCGGGCCGGGAACCGATGAGTTTCCTTCGCCGCGATGGCCGTTGGTACGTCAATTATTCCGACGACTAATTGGTTTTCAATTCCAAGTCTATCGAGTTGTGGTCCCGTAATTCATGCGTGTGAACGACACTGCAAGATTCTATCCTGTCCGCGCAAAAATCGTCGCGGAATCCAACACCCCTGTCGCATCTCGAAATTGGGCGAGGGGCGTCTATGCAAACCGATACTCCATAACGAGCGATTTGGCTCGCAACATGATGCTGGATGCCGACCCCATCGGTTTCCCGTCAACCAATTCACGTTCGGCACTGCTTGACCGTTGAATACAACGGCAAGGCCGTGGCACAATTGCCAGGAGTTTCGAACGTCAATAACAGTGCCACCCTGCCGAAGGGCATTTCGATGTACGCAGATTTTCCAGAATCTGAAAGCACCGCTTGCGGAACGTCGGTCTCACAATGATTTCGTGTGAGGCAACCGAATCTCAGATCGAGTATTTTCCAAGATAAGTCTCATCTGAAGCAATGACTGTGAGGTTCGTTTCAATTAGAAATTGAATAACAGTTTCATTTCTTCGTACAGCGTCGCAATACCCTTTTAGCATCAACTGAATGCGATACGGCGCATGTGATTCTAGATAAACAGGTTCTTTCAATCTTAACCATTGATCTCCATCCACCTCAAAGGTTTTCACATTCAGGCAGTAGCAATCAACTTGAGTCACTTTTCCTGCGAAAGGTGGTCCTTTAGGAGAAGTCCACGCAGCGATTGGTCGGATACCAATGCGAGATAACACAACGGAAGTCTGACTCTTGTTCAACAAAGTAATATTGAAAACGGGATCGACACTTCCTGTAGATTTAATCGGGTCGCCTTTCTTGTCGAGCGGATATCGCTGGTGGCTTCCGAGAAGATACCGGTCTTTAGGCGTACTCAATGGAGGGCCACCGAATCGCCAGTCCCGTCCGCTCAAACCACGAATTGGGGCGACGACCTTAAACGGCTTTTCAATCGCATTCCACATACACTGGTCTTCAGCGATTTCGATTTGGCCGAAGATGACCGATCCATCGGGACTCAGATTCGAAGCTTTGGTTTGATCGACGGACGGCGTGCGGTCAATTGAATCCAGATTTTTATCCGGATCTTCTTGTGCTGGAATCTTTCGAAAAGCAACATTAAGAAGGCAAATAAAAACAAATG
>JAQGHT010001183.1 GCA_028291565.1 Planctomycetaceae bacterium
GAATTCGACGGCCGTGGGAATGGCGTCTGCGTCGGATGCTGATCTACCCGTTCAGGCGGTCAACTTCTCAATTACAGGCGGAGCCGACCAGGCCAGGTTTTCGATCACCAACAGCGGCCTGTTGAAATTCATCACAGCGCCTGACTTTGAAGTCCCGACTGACGCTGGCACGGACAATATCTACAATGTCCAGATCACGGCGAACGACGGCAACGGAGGTCTGACGGTTCAGAACATTGTCGTCACAGTGACCCCCGTGAATGACAACCTGCCGGTTTTTACTTCGGCTGCGACATTCAATGTCACTGAGAATTCCACCGTTGTGGGAACGACGGTTGCGACGGACGCTGACTTCCCAGTTCAACCATTGTTTTTCTCGATCACTGGCGGATCGGATCAGGCCAAATTCTCGATCACAACCGACGGCCTGTTGAACTTCATTGCGGTCCCAGATTTTGAAATCCCGACGGACGTCGGCCTGGACAACATCTACAATGTACAAGTGACGGCCGACGACGGTGCTGGTGGCCTGACGATTCAGAATATTGCCGTTACCGTTACGCCTGCAAATGACAATATCCCAGTGTTTACCGGCCCCGCGGCATTCAATGTCGTGGAGAATTCGACGTCAGTGGGATCGGTTGTCGCAACGGATGCCGACGTTCCAATGCAGTTGGTCACTTATTCCATTACCGGGGGCGCCGATCAAGCTCAGTTCTCGATCACCAATGCGGGCGCCCTGTCATTCGTCACTCCCCCTGATTTTGAGAATCCCACCGATGCGGGACCGGACCATGTTTACAATGTGCAAGTGACCGCGAATGATGGTCAGGGAGGTTTGGCGATTCAAAACATCGCCGTCACGGTGACCCCGGCCAACGACAATGTCCCCGTGTTCACATCACTGGCTGCATTCAACATTCCGGAAAACTCAACCACTGTCGGCACAATTCTGGCCAATGATGCTGATCTTCCTTTGCAGACGCTCAGCTATTCAATCAGCGGCGGAGTTGATCAGGCCAAATTTGCGATTACCAGCGGAGGGCTGCTCACGTTCGTATCGGCTCCCGATTATGAGCATCCGACCGATTCCGGCTTCGACAATGTTTACCACGTGCAAATCTCAGCAAATGACGGTAATGGAGGACTGACCGTTCAGAACATTACCGTCACTGTGCTTCCGACGAACGACAATGTTCCGGTGTTTACATCGCCTGCGGTGTTCAGCATTCCTGAAAACACAACCGCTGTTGGAATTGTTGCCGCAACGGACGCGGATGTCCCCGTCCAGATGGTGAGTTTTACGATCAGCGGTGGAGTCGATCAGGCCAGTTTCGCGATCACGAATGCGGGCGTGTTGACCTTCGTTGCCGCACCCGATTTTGAGAATCCCACCGATGCGGGAACAAACAACGTTTACAACCTGCAGGTGACGGCGAGCGACGGTCAAGGTGGAGTCACGGTCCAAAACATCGCCGTTACGGTGTCGAATATCGATGAAGTGCCGACATTGCTGCTCGGCGGGCCAGACGTGACGTGGATCAACAAGAAGCCACCTGTTGCCGTGCTCCCGCAGATCACAGTCGGCGGCCTCAGTTTGGCCGGTGGAACGTTGACGATCAGTGTCAATGCCATCGGGAACTCGAAGAAACTGCTCGATCACTTCGTCATCCCTTCATCGGCCGCGCTGGGGACCAGTACCGGGGCGCATTTTGCCAATGGCAAGCTGACTCAGCAAATTCAATTGGGCCAGGCGGTTACAAGTGATGCCATCCAGTCATTCCTGCGGGGACTGACTTTCTCAACGAAGGGTAAGGGACTCAAGGCACCCAGTCGTACCCTGAATGTGACGCTGGCGGACGCGGGCGGATTGTCCGCTGTCGCCACGCAAGTCATTCATGTTCGCAAAAAAGCCTGAAATCACGTTAGAGGCTAACAAAGAATCTGGCGAGCGGTGGGCGTTAGCCCACTGGTTCCTCGGTATTTTGTCTGCTCTTTAGATCCTGTCGTAGTACGACAAAACAGATTGTGCAGGCGTGCGCAAGATTTTTGTGCTCGTATTCTTAGAATCGGACAATAAGCCGAGGAACCAGTGGGCTTACACCCACAGCTCGCCATGTTGTTTGTCAGCCTCTTGCTCGTCGTCGAAATTCAGAACTTCGATGACGAGTACGAGTTGAATCACGAGTACGAAGCACACGATCGCTCACGTTGTTCCGCACATCCACTCAGAAAGAAGTCCCATGTTTTCACCGTTACGTTGGTTGTTGCGTTCGTTAGGTGTTACTCCGAAGAGTCGCCGTACCCGTCGTGGCCCCGCGCTCCGAATTGAATCTCTGGAATCGCGTCAATTGCTGACGACAATTTTCAGCGAAGGATTCGAGACCGCGTTTCCGGGTTCGGCCTGGACCATCGTCTCGAGCCAGGGCCATGGATGGGATGACAACAACACGAAGGCTCATACCGGTGCGTGGAGCGGTTTTTCCGCCGATCTGGCTAATGGGACGGACCAGTCGACTTATGTCAGTAACATGGATACGACAATGACCCGGACTGTGGATTTGTCCGACTACCGGGATGTTTCGTTGTCGTACTGGCGGTTCTTGAATACCGAGCTGAACTTTGACACATTGCAGGTGACTGTTTCCAAGGCGGGCGTGGGGCAAGTGCAGTCGACGGCCCTGTCGGGCTCACTGCAGTCCTGGACCCAGGACACGCTGCAGATACCGGAATCGTTGTGGGGTCAATCGGGCGTCACCGTGCAGTTCAAATTTCACAGCGACACGTCTGTCGTGACGCCTGCTCCGTCAGGCGTCTGGATCGACGACATTGTCATGGATGGGTTCAACGACCCCGGTTTTCCCGTGTCCTCGATCACTCCCCCCACGGGAACGAATGTCAGATTGAATCAGTTTGGCGAGATCTTTAATACGGCGGGCACGATTGGTGCCGCTGCCGCGGTTCAGACTTATGGCATCGGAGTTGACGTGGCCGGCAGTTATGCCATCACGGTGGCCGGCAATAACGGGTTGGATCCGCAGGTTCGCATCTACGATGCGGCTGGGAATGCGATTATTCCAATCCTGGACGCGACCGGCATGAATGGGACCGAGTCGATAACAATCAATCGGCCAACATCTGGTCAGGCCTTCTATGTACGAATCGGTGGTTACACGACGTCTACAGGAGGCTTTACGCTTAGTGTTGTCGGTCCGGATTCGGGGGTGACTACCGAGTCTGTTTCATCTCCGACTTACTCCACAAATGATACAGGATCGATCGACTTCGCGGGTGACCGGGATTACTACAGTATTACCGCTCCCCTCGACACGAACGCGTTGTCTATTGCCCTGAACAATTCAGCCAATCTGGACGGAGTCCTGACGTTGTTCGACGCTTCGGGCCAGTACTTGACCCAGATCGACAATGGAGCGAATGGATTTACGGAAAACCTGACCAATTTCGCCGTGACCGCGGGACAAACCTATGTGCTGGAAGTCTCCGGTTACAACATGCTGGAAGGAAGCAATGGAAGCGAGAGCTATGGTCTGACGATCGATTTCAATCCTGACGATGTCGGCAATCCGCCGTCGAAGATTACCGTGCCATCCGGGACGAACCTGCGTTTGAATCAATTTGGCGATATCTCAAACGTTGCGTCGAGTATTAATTCGACGCTCAGCTATCAAACATTTGGTTTTGGAGTGGAAACGTCGGGCAGTTACTCGATCTCCGTCACGGGACCCGTCGATGCGCAACTGAGGCTGTACGATTCGAATGGTAATGCGATCACGAGCATTCAGGATACGGCATTCGGTGGCGGGACCGAAACATTGAGTGCGAATCTGACGGCTGGACAAACCTGCTATGTTGTCGTCGGTGGATTCAATACGTCGACCGGCAACTTCACATTGAACGTTGATGGTCCGACTGCGAGCGTCCCGGCGACTGCTGTTGCGGGACCGAATTACTTCGTCGCGGCCTCTGATTCGATTTTCAAAGCGGGCGATCGAGATTATTTCGGAGTGACTGCGCCGGCGGGGACGAACGTGCTGTCGATCATTCTGAACCCCACCGCGACCCTGGATGGCGTGATCTCATTGTTTGACTCGACGGGTAACCTCTTACAGCAGAAGGACACCTTTGGCTCAGGTGGATCCGAGACGATTGCCAACTTCGGTGTGACCGCTGGCCAAAGTTACGTGGTGATGTTCTCCGGATACAGTCTGGCAGAAGGCTCGGTCTCGTCGGAATCCTATAGTTACAGTTTGGATTTCGGTCCTGATCTTGTCGACATCAACGTCGCGCCCACGATCCCCCTGGGGCAAAATCTGATTATTGCCGAGAATTCACCCACCAATACAACGGTGGGATCGGTCGTCGCCAATGACGCGAATTCCACAGCTCCCAATAACGTATTGACCTATCAGATTCTCAGTGGCTCACCAAGCAATCCATTCTCGATCAATTCCAGCACCGGGCTGGTGACCTACGTCGGTCCAGGGACTTTGAACTTCGAGAATATCCCTCAATATACGTTGTCGGTAAAAGTCACCGACGGCGGCAACCTGTCCGCTACGCAACAAGTCGTGATCTCAGTCGGCGATGTCAATGAAGCGCCTTCGATTACCCCCAACCAGATGTTGCAAGTCCTGGAAAATTCGCCGTCGAACACGGTTGTCGGTACTGTTGCCGCCGACGACCCGGATACGGTTGCACCGAATAGTACTCTGACTTACAGCCTGGTCAGTGGCAGCCCCACAAATCCATTCGTGATCGATTCCACGACGGGACAGATCACCGTGGCCAACCCAGCTGCCTTGAACTTTGAAACCACTCCGCAATTTACGCTACAGGTGAAAGTGACAGACGGTGGTAATGGAAATCTGAATGCGACTCAGTCGGTGATCGTCAATTTGATTGACGCGAATGATGCACCGTCGATTGGCGCCGGTCAGGTCTTCACCGTTCCAGAAAATTCAGCACAAGGAACGTCGATCAATACCGTCGTCGCGACCGATCCCGACACGACCGCCCCCAATAAGACGTTGACTTACACGATCACTGCGGGGAACACATCGACGGCGTTTGCCATCAATCCGACAACCGGCGCACTCACCGTGAATAATCCGGCGGTTCTGGATTTCGAAGTGACCCCCAGCTTCAGCTTGACGGTCATGGTGACCGATGGTGGCAATTTGACCGACAGTCAGACGGTCGTCGTGAACCTGACCAACGTCAACGAAGCCCCGGTCATCATGGGCGTTCCGACAGGTACTCCTCCGACATTTGTTTTAAAACTGAAGACGCCCGTGTCGGTTTTCCCTGCGGTTTCGATTAAGGACCCCGACAGTGCGACGGATCTCGGCCAGATCAATATCGTCATTGGAGTTCCTCCGAAGGTGAAGAAGAATCCTGACGTGATCAGCCTTGGGGGGGCGTCTGCTCTGGGCACGGTAGTCAACACCGTGACCAATGGACAACGGCACTTCACCATCACTCTCAATCCAGGCGTGACTTCGACGCAGGTTGAGAATTTCTTGAAAGGCATCACCTTCGCCACGAAGGGGGCAGGGCTGAAGACTCCCCGATCGTTCAAGGTGAGTGTTGTAGATCGACAAGGCGCCTCCAGCAACGAAGTGACTCAGACTGTGAATTCAAAGAGCCATTGATCTAAATGGCGGAAATAAACTGTAGGCAAGTCACTCCGTGATTCGCAGTCGAAGAGTTTGCCGTCCAGGCAAACTCTTCGACGCACCGGTTGTCTGGCAGACTGTTAGGACCGGAGAATCAAGAAGTGTCTGAACTCTCGAAGCGCCCGAGGTTACGCCGTGAAGGACTCTAGCGTGGCGAATTCCGCGTAGCTGAAATCGTGAGATTTTGGGCGGAACGCGTCGATCGGCCCGAATTCTCACGAATTCAGCTACGAAAATCTTTGTAGTTCCGCAAAAGCTGAAGGACGGGAAGCCGCTCGAGTGTTGGCAAGATGATTTCGCAGCGTTGAATGATTTGAGAAATGAAAAGTGAGCTGGGTGGCGTTAAGCCTCCGGATTCCGTTTCCACACAATTCGGGCGGGCTTCCGACGCCCGGCTCACATCATTGCACAAATGACCAATCAATTCTCAAGCCTTGCGCAACAGCGAAGGCGTAATGTCACTCAGTTTAGCACACCCTGTGGCGATCATGGCATTCAGGAATTCTTCCCGCAGCAGATCGAGCACCTTCTTCACCCCTGCCTCACCGTCTGCCGCCAGGGCCCAGGCGTAAGGGCGACCAATCAACACGGCCCGTGCCCCGAGTGCCAGGGCTGCCAGTACGTCGGTCCCGCGGCGGACTCCACTATCGAGAAAGACTTCGGCCCGGCCACCGACAGCTTGAACCACTTCGGGCAGCATTTCGATGGTCGCCGGCATTCCGTCCAGTCTGCGCCCGCCGTGATTCGAAACGATAATGCCATCCAGACCGATCGAGACGGCTTTGGTCGCGTCCTCTTTTCGCAGAACTCCTTTGATGATCAGCGGCAACTTCGTGATGCTCCGCAGCCAGTCGAAGAAATCCCACTTGATGGCCAGGTCCCAGGCTTGCCCATTGAACTCGACGATTTCCTCGTAACTCATTGAGTTTGAAATCTGCATGAAGCCGATGTCCCGCAGATGTTTCACCAGGACTTCTTTGGGAAGTGCGAAGCGATTGCGGCGGTCGGCGTCTTTCCACTCACCCATGTCGACAGTCAGGATGATCGCCTGATATCCAGCCCGCTCGACGCGTTCGACCAACTTGCGAGCCACAGCGCGGTCTTTGGGCACATACAGCTGAAACCACTTCGGCCCCTGGCTGGCCGCGGCGACTTCTTCGACGCTATGTCCGACGCTGCTGCTGACTCCATAAATAGTCCCCGCAGCAGCAGCGGCCCGCGCGGCAGCCAGAGCTCCCTGGGGATGATACATCTGTTGTCCAGCAACCGGAGCCAACAGAATGGGAAACTGAATTGCTTGCTTCAACGCTGTGGTTGACGGATCAGCTTTGGCCACGCCCGTCAGTAACGGCGGCAGAATCCGAATCCGCTGAAACGCGGCAACGTTTTCGCGAAGCGTCACTTCATCGGCGGATCCGGTGGAAATGTATTCAAACGTCGCCTTCGGCAGTCTGGCAGCAGCCAACGCTTGAAAATCGGCGACCTTCACCGGCTCCAGCACATTCGTTCGGCCCGGAGTCCCCGGAATCGGAACGTCGTCCGCAACCACATTCTGTTCCGCTGAGCCCAGAGAAAACAGCCCCAGAGCCCCAGCCCCGGAAGTCAGCCGTTGCGCAAATGTCCGACGGTCCATGCTCCAACTCCCATTGAGGTTTCAATACCCCGCGACATTTTGTTCGACGAGCTTTTCAGTCTCTTCGGTGAACGTGTCGGGATAATCGGCCCCTTTATCCTGTTCGCGGCCACGAATGAGTCTTTTTCAATACTGATAGCGGTCTAACGTTAAGTCTGCCGGTGCCACTCTGCTTTGGGATTGTACTCAAACCTCAAGCAGTGCGACCTCGCGCTTGTGTTTGCACTGCTTCCGTCGAGTACAACGGCAAGCAGTGGCACGATACTCCGATCACAAACCGGAAAACGTAAGGTTAAACCGCTGTAGGCAAGCGAGTGGCAATCCAAGTCGTGCCACATCCGGCGGCTGCAATCGTAATCCGACGCCGAACCAAACGAAAACGAAAACGAGATGAGCATGGAAGCACACACGCACATCGATCAGCAACCTACGTCGATACTCATATCCTGAAGGCAAAACAATGTCAAAGCATTCGCTTTCAAAATGCGTGCATTTCCCGACTCAGGGAATTCTCGAATCAGAATTGCGGGCCGATCGAGAGATTGTCCAACGTTGTCCATGTACGTGGCAATGATTCCTGGCAATTCGACCGGTAACCAGGGGCCATCCTACAACGATGTAAGATGGGCACTCTTGCCCGTCCCGTTGCAATAGCGACACAAAGAAAAACAGGACGGCCAGGAGTGGCCATCCTACAAGCGAAGTCCTTCGCGCCCACGAATGAGTCTTTTTCAATACTGATCCCCGCGATCAGACGTCTCATTCTTAACCGTGCGAGTTAAAGTCCCTTCCCCGGCCACGGGAATCACGATTTCGGCGAAAAAGAGAAACAGATGGGTCCCAGCCTGGCTGAAATGCATGAACTGCATCGACGAATGGAATCCCTCGCCAAAGAATTCGGGTTTGATGACGCGTTGCCTGTGGTCTCGAAAGGCCATGAAATGCGGATTTTCGGAGGTGAAACGAACAATCGCGGCGGTCGTCGAAATTGCGAACTGATTCGAGCAATTTCGATCGGACTGCGTATGTTTGGCCGGATTGTTGAGGTGCATCAAACGCCATCCGTGGACGGCAAGCCGGCCGGCCACGGGTGAACGTTTCACAAGATTCACAAAGCTCCGTTGCCGGCTCTGTCAGGCCGTATTGCCAGGCCGGCAGAAAATCATGTTCCATGTTGCATCGGCACAATTGCCAAGATAGCCTAGCCACATGTCGCCCTGCAAAGAATGATAAGATCGCCTTTTAGGCAATGATGTTCTGTCGAATTCTCGTTAAGGAGTGCAATGTGAGTAAAACCAAGACGTTCGAATTGAACTTTGACTTGCTTCCGACGCTCAAACTGGGGTCTATGTTTGCCGTCCTCCCGGCCGAAGTTGATTCGAAATTGTGTGCTTACAAGGCCACTTACGATCGTGCAATGGGCGCACTGACATTCTCGGCCTTATTGTGCAACGTACCGATAAAAGTCGACGAGTCCGGAACAAAGCTTCGCGAAGCGTATTTGCGGGCTGCATTGGGCGAGTTTGTCTCAATGGAAGAGACAATCCAACTTGATGATTCAAACGGAATGCATCCAAAGATCAGGGACTCACAGAATCCGCTTCTGCACATGATGAAGCAACTGCGAAACATGCAGTTTCATCTCTCAAACAGTGCGCTGACCTCTCATCAGCAGAATGTTGAATGGGGATCTCAGAATAGTGCCATGGACTTGTGGTACGTCGAAGAAATCGACCTCACGGATTTCAATAAACTGCACGGTGCGGCCAACTTTTCTGATTCTGATAAATCGAAAATGATCGGATGGTTCAATTCAAATCAGAAGCTCTGGGGTATCAATGAACTAATCCTCCAATCGGTGACATTGTATGCAAAAGAACTCTTGGCAAAAAAAAATGATTAAGCCCGGCATTAGTAACGGTACTTGTGACAAACACGTAGTCAACCGACCAACCCTGGATGATAGGCACTATCGATTATGGCTCGTGAAGAATTGAAACTGCTTTACCACAACCTATCCGAAACTCGGTTCAGTTTCGTCCCACGCGGCCAACATCACATTCGAGACGTGTATGCAATCGTCAAAGTTCATTACCCAGAGCTGTGCGATGACACGTATCTTTGTTCCGAAAACTGTCAAAGCGGAGCCAACAGCCCTGAATGGAAGCACAAGATTCGAGCCGCCTTATGGGGGCTCCAACGGTTCCCCGAAATGGTGCGATATGCCTCGCAGCGCGGATATTGGTCATTCGGCACACTGAGCGTTAGCAATCCGATTGAGCTTATCTCAAATGATCTTGAGCCGCCGACGACTAATCGGGTGCAAACGACAATTTCTCGTATTGTTCGTGACACCGCTCTAGCGCGTCAGGTCAAGGCACTTCATGATCATGCATGCCAAATCTGCGGACTTAGAATCGAATTGCCAGACGGGGCGCGATATGCTGAAGCACATCATATCCAGCCATTGGGATTTCCCCATGACGGACCCGACGTCGTGGCGAATATAATCGTCCTTTGTCCGAACCATCACGCTATGCTTGACTACGGCGTCCTTTCATTAGACTTGTCACAGCTGCGATTGCAACCACAGCACGCCATCAGCAATTCCTTAATTGACTACCACAACAGCATCATTCATGCGGCCACAAGATTCGCTAAATAAGCTGTCCAACCAGACGCGTGTACGACGAGCCTTTAGGCAATGTTTCTCAGGCTGATTTTCGTCGTTCTTGGTACTCGATTCCCTCTGCCAGCAGCTCCAGTTCGTGGCGATTCGCCAAGGCTTCATGCGTTGATTGAAGCAACCGGCTGACCTGGCTTTGATGGACTCCCATGAAGAGCCCCAGGTGCTTCTGTGACCAGTGGCATTACTCGTGCAACTGCAAGGCTCCGAGCAATTGCCATTTTCTCTGATCGGTCCCGGCCCACGCCTTCTCAATTGCGGTGTCAATGTGGCCCGCATCGGTTGGCAGTTCGACCTTCTCTCCCGCTTCATTCACAGCGCTCATGAAATCACCTTTCCGTGGTTTGCGGCGTCCCGATGCATACAGCACGGGTATTAATGAGAGGCAGTGTTTTCCACGGAATGGAATTCTCGCAGGGAGGCGAGCACTGCTAATTCTATCATCTGCTTGGCTGTTTCCAATTGCAAATAGCTGAAAATGGATCGAATTAAGGCTGATTCCTGTTTTCATGGAGGTTGTTCGATGCGTCGATCGTGCACGTGCCTGGCGGCAGTTTGCCTGGGTCTGGTCGCGACTGTGGTCGGTACTGAATTTCTTTCGACCGGTTGCCGTTGCAGTCGAGCCGATCGTCGATCGGCGAGGCAGGAAAGACGCGCTGCTCGTCACTCTCACGGCCGACACGTCAGCGTTCCGGTTCGCTCAACGGGAGGCTATCAATACCCTGGCTCGGTGGAAGCGTTGGGAACCCGGACCCAAAGGTGCAGAAGCCGATGTGGACTATGAAGTTCAATGGCAGCGTGGTTCAGGTGGATGCCAGTGGCGACCGAAGTCGCAACGTTTTGCCAGTGACTCCATCTGTTCATGAGTCCCCGGCGGGTTTGATTGAAGCCACCCACCACTCGAAGTTTACTTTTCCTCTACCTGGCGTGTCGTTCGCAAACCGCTCAATAGCTTCGAGTACGGCTGATAGCTCTGCGGCGCTGGACTTCACGATCTCAGGCCATTGCTGCAGGACCTCAATGGTTGCCAACTCGCTCACGCCAAGTCCCGCCGCCGAAACGTCAGGGCGGTTGCACCCATTTCAACGACGTGGGCCACATCGCCCTGGAATACGAACGCTTCTGGCGAGGGACTCAGCAGGGATATGTGAGAAGGAGACGTATCCAGATCCGTAGAATGGGCACTCTTGCCCGTCCCGTTGCAATAGCGACGCAAAGCAAGACAGGACGGCCAGGAGTGCCCATCCTACGACGATGTAAGATGGGCACTCCTGCCCGTCCCGAGTCAAGAAGACAAAAGAAAAAAGGACGGGCAAGAGTGCCCATCCTACAAAAGAAAAAAAGACGGGCAGCAGTCCTGTGAATCGAGTCACTCCGACCGCGTTGTGAAAAAAATCCGCTCATCTAACATCCGACGCAGTCTCGGGTTCAGTCCGATCACCTCGACTTCCAGCGCCAGAATGCGTGATTTTCTGCACTTTACTATTTACATCTAAAAATAGAAAAGAGTAGAATGAATGCAGACTCGTGAGATTCAGAGATCGGTACTGGCGACTTGCGTTGTCTGATCCCGCCATGGGTTGGCGTGAGTTCTTCGAGAGGTCGCAAATCACAGAATGACTTCTACCGTAATTACTCGCCAATTGGGTACAAACTTAGTAACT
>JAQGHT010001199.1 GCA_028291565.1 Planctomycetaceae bacterium
GATCTGTCGCGTTTACTTGGCAGCCTGCTGGAAGATGACCAGACCCGCTGGCAACTTGCGCTGGATCACTACCAGACTTTCCGTCCACTTTCCCTCCAGGACTGGAAGTTGATACGGGGGTATGATCAGAGTTCGGTTCTATTGAGTGGAATCACCTGGTTGGAATGGCTGATTCTCGAACGTCGAACATTTCCAGATGACCACCTGGTGGAACAGCGGCTGCAGATCATCGAGCGCCGATTAAAACACCTGGCCGCAACGCTGTGAGCGGAGGTTAAATGAAGTGGAAACGATCCAGTTCGTTCAGGATCGACGCATCCAACGCTGTTGGATCGTGGTGGCCGCATCAGGGGCCCGTGACCCATTGGACTACGACAGATAAAAGTGCGCCGGTCCTGAACTCCGAGCGATCCTTACGTGCCTGACCACCAGTGATCGATCAGTCCTGTCGCGCGATTTCCGCTGAACAGCACATGATCATGCCAGACGTCGCGGAGACAGGGCTGGAGCGGGACTTCTTCAACAGACAAGGGCAGCAAAATATTGATGAGGTTTTGCGTGAGTCGATTTGTCCATTCGAATATCTGTTCCAGATGCGAATGAAACAGAGCGAGGCCCTGGTTCAATCCGCCTCGAACCAAATCGCGGTGTGTCGTTTGCCAGAGCCTCAGTTTTGACAACCGCTCAGTCAAACCGATGGGATGAGCCGTTCGGACATCAAACCATTGTCGTTCGCAATCAAGTGGAAGAAACGACCGCGCCGCCGAATGCCATTGCCCCAGCAAACGCATGGTATCTCGAAGACGTTCTGGGGTGGGTTCGGAATGAAAATTTGCAATTCCCGGCATCCAAGGCTCCAACTGCCAGAAATGACCAAGTTCAAACACTAAGGACTCATTGGGCGAGGCCAAAATCGGGACCGGAACTTCAGACCGTCCCAGCCGTGACACGTGATTGAGTAAGCGGTGCAAGCCTCGTAGTCTTGCGGGTTCAGGTCCATTCAGCGGCCAGCGTCTGAGGGCGTAGGATCGCGATTGATCCTCGAGCCGCCAAATACCCGCACCGCTAAATCCCCCCGTAATCGGCACAACTGTTGCACCCGGCGCAAGCGGCACAAATTGCCGGCATACGGTAAGAATCTGTTCGTTCGTTTCCGCAGGAAGCGAGAATGACTCTGTGTTGGAAAACATCACAACCCAATTCTCAAACAAGGCAAGCTGGGCAATTGACAGCGATCCCGCAAAAATCCTACAGTGTCTTAAGAGGAAAACTGCAACCATTAGGTGAATTCTCGGAATGACGCGGAATTTACCTGTCGGCTTTGGTAAGATTGAAAATTCGGGACGGAAATCTTGAAAAAGATTCAAGTTCCGTAATTCTGTTCTATTCCAGCAGCGTTCGTTCGGGACTTTCCAAATGAATCCAGGATGTTTTTTCCAGCCTGGCCGGTCGGCAAAGTATCCCAGTTCACAATAAACGTTAGCGGTGACAATGAATTGAGCCGCGTTTGCCAGCTTCATGAAGAGGTATATTATGAGACGTCCGGCAGTTCGTTTGCTACTCACGCTGGCAATTTCAGCGTGCGTTGTGGGAGTCGTACCTGCGACGACAGAAGCGGGAATTATTCCGTGGGCGTATGATGCCGTGTTTGGCCCCGTTGGCAGCCTTCAAGCCCAGACTTCGGGCTACTACGGCGGTGCCTACAGTGCAAACTACGGCGGTGCCTACGGTGCTAACTACGGAGGCTGCTCAACCGGTTGTTCGACGCCCTGCTCTACCGGATATTGCGGCCCCGCTCCTCGCTTGTTCGGTGGATTACGAGCTTGGAGGATGAGGTCTGTGGGTTACGGCGGGTATGGCATGGGCGGCTGCGGAACTTGTTCCACGGGTTGTGGCTATTCAAGCTGCGGTACTTCCTATGGCGGTTTCGGCGGCTGTAATACTTGTGGCGGAAGTGGCTGCAGTTCGTGCGGTGGTGGCGGTTGTGGAGTTCAAGGTTTTGGTGGCGGCTGTCCCGGTGGACAGTGTGGAGTCAATTATCCGCCGCCGCTGACCCAGAACAACACTGGCGTCAACGCCGCAGCACCCGTGACACCAGCCCCCCCTCCAGTGACGACCGACAAGTCTGGTCCCGTTCAAAATGACGTTCCTGCCGTTCCGATGGGACGAAGTGGAACGAGCGACGGATATCCTGGTCCGATGGTCCCGGGAGCTGGCGAAGGTTTTCGTCCACGCGGCGCGGGCGTTCCGACACCGACGGGTGGTGACCCGACTGCGGAGCAATTTGTTCCGCCAAAGATTAACACTCCGGCTAAAGCACCAGGGACGGACGCCAGCCCGAATGATGCGAGTCCGCCCGCACCTCCCAGCGAACCTCAGAATGGGACTGGAACCGGGACGGGAACTGAACCGGCGACCCCGGCAATTGCCCCCAAGCCGAAGCCCAAACGCAATTTTGGCGATGATGAAGATGAAAAGAAGGGGACCAGCGTCGGACCGCGTCTTGAGCTGAACGAAAAAGTCACATGGCGTCGTGAAGTAATTCACAGCCGACAGGCTCCAACAGCCGTCCGAGTCAGCGCCACGATGAGTCGCTCGGCATTGTTTCCCAAGATGGCTTGGCGAACAACCGCTGATGCGGAGTTGGCCAAGAAGTAGTTAGTGTCAGCATCTGTCGGGTACGAATTTGGTCTTGTGAGTTCACAAGACCAAATAAATGGCGAGGCTTTGGCCTCGCCATTTTCGTTTTGACACGGACGATATGCTCATGATCTTGCCGAACTCACAGCAAATTCATTGCCATTATGGACTGTCCGCATGGCAATTGGCTGACCGATCGTTCCTTTTGCAAAAGCGACATTGCTGGGGTGACTTCTCGTGAGGAAGGACTCAAAGTTTGGACAACTCGAAACCCTTTTCAATGATCTCGCCAAACAGAATCCGGAGAAATTTTGCCTCGGGATCATGCAGAACGTCAATGAATTGCATTTCTTTCCCCATCATCCTGCCCATCCATCATCCTGCCCATCCATGATCGTAACTGATTCCAAATCGGATCTTGAGCGTGCGCGGTGTGCGTTGATCACATGCCAAAACGCAGAGTAACTGCGATGGGGAATCCCGTATCGGGAGTTCAAGATGAAAACAAAAAACGGGGCGAATGAAGAAGATCATCCGCTCCGTTTTAGTTTTCACAATTCATTGTTACCGGACAGAATTAGACGTGCCAGTGACGAACGGTCACATGACGGTTGTTAATGTGACGGTGGGACCGATGTGCAACGAGAGTGTTCATACTGGCTTTGTTGCGAACAGTATTCACAACTCGCCGATGATGATGTCGCACATGAACCCGTCGGGTCACCGCTGTTCCCGGTCGGACGTTACGAGTCACGACAGTGCGATTCGCATTTGCCTTCGTCAGCACCGCGGCATCCGCAACGCCACTCAAGCTCAACATCAACCCTGCCGCAACAATTGCCAATCCTAGACGCTTTGACATGATCGACCTTTCCTCAGGTGGTGAGACAATCTGCTAGTGCGAGAATCCTTCAGGCTCGGAAATCCTGTTGCAGAAGCTGCTTTGAGCTCGCATCCAGGTATCCGATGTACCAATTGATCCGCGGGTGCTTCCCGCATCTCGGCCACCCAGACCCGCTGTGGCGGCTTAATCGGTTTTCAGATTGAATCGTTTGTTTCTCACCTCTGTTGGAGATTCAATATTGCAGCAATTGTGCCAAAACGGCCAGCTTCGCCCAAGAATCGTCTGAAAACTTGATAACTAACACCTTCGTTATTCAAATGGGCTAAAATGGACCTTTGCGAAGCGAATTCGACTGGGCTTAGATCGATTTTGACCTGAATCACTGGCCAATTCAGGGACGGCGGATCACAATGTGGCCTCAGTCAAAAACGCATTCTGTCGCGGTTCAGATTTTTTTGTATCCGAAAGATCTCAGTTTCGAGTCGGAAACTCTATGTTCGAGAAAAAGCATGATAGCCTGGCTTCGGTTCCCAAATTCATCGGCCGGGTGGGATTCTGTTTGTTGATTGCTGCAGGCATTTTGGCCGTGGCGTTATTTCTCGGCGTGTTAGGCTATCGCTACTTCGGCCAGTTGGAGTGGATTGACGCACTTCTGAATGCCGCCATGATCTTGACTGGCATGGGCCCCGTTTCTCCAATGCTGACCGTGTCAGGCAAACTGTTCGCGACGTTCTATGCGCTGTTTAGCGGCCTCTTATTCATGGTCTCTTTCGCAGTGGTGATTTCCCCGATCATTCACCGGATTCTCCACAAGTTCCATCTGGACGATGAAGACGTCCGGGACGACGAAGACACTGCAACAGATCCAGCACAGCAGAAGTAACGATAGTTGCTCGATCTAGCTCGAATGTTGAAACTGACGTGCCAGGCTGTGACGAATGCGTACGAGGACATTATCGAAAGCCCCTCCGACTGGAGCGCAGCGAACCTGGGACCTGAAGACATTCGATATCTCGAGCAAATTCGGAATCAGGCGCAACAGGGTTGAACTCGACGCGGCTAAGAATCAGACAAAACACCGAGGAACTGTGAGCTTACACTCACCGCATAAACCGAACCTCGGCCTGAGTGCCTCTGTCTGAACCCTCATGAAGACTGGGAGTTCTTGACAAATCTGTTCGCTTGAAAAAAGACCGTGGCCGGTGGGGAAGTCCTTCAAATGCCCTAAGTTCCTGGGCGAATTGATTGACGCGTGCTCTTCGCCAATGTAAAATCTCCGCCGTATCACCCCCTCAATTGAGTTTGGGCAGGGGTGAACGTCTGAAGGTAGCACGTTTCGCAATGTTTCATCAAATCGA
>JAQGHT010001203.1 GCA_028291565.1 Planctomycetaceae bacterium
CGACATTTCGAAGTCAATACGCTGTGATTCAGAGGACATTTCCTTGCCATTCGGTGTGTCACACCAATTCCCGAATTTGAAAAGATCTAACACAAGTTACGACACGGTTGTCAGCAAAAGGACGCCTGTTCGGCCCTTTTCCTGCAACCAACCTTTTCAAGCGCGTCCACGGCCTCTGCCCCCTGCGAGCGGGATGGCGGAGGATAAGCGAATCGTCTCCGATGCGCGTCAGAATTTGGCTTGCTGAATTGTGTTCTGGTAAAATAGGGTCGGCGTGGTGACAAAATTCATTTTCGAGTCTTGTAGATTGGGAAGCGACGTGGACTCACTTGGAGATGGGGGATCCCGTCATGGGTTTGCGTGAGTTCTTGGAGTGGATCCAACTCACAGGACGACTTCGACAGAACTTTGTATCCAATTGGATACAAACTTGATTCCTCGCCAATTGGGTACAAAACTCGATCCGTGCTCTGCCAGCAGGATGGCTAATATCTGGCTCAGATTTGCTCTCGATGCCGTTAACCCTTGTGCAAAAGTCAGCGGCAGAAGAAGTTTTTTAGCGCGCTAGAGCATCGTTCAGACACTTGTTTATTCTCCGGTCCTAAATGCGGACGCATTGGATCGTGTGGGCATTTTTCTGCCAAACCGCGCAGATTCACGAGGTCGAGCCGATGTTGTTACACCAGCGGGGCGATTTGCTGGATCCTTCCCGGCGATCCGCCCGTACCTGTTCCTTTTCGATCAACGTGGGACGGTCAGGAATTGAAGCTGACCGGTGACGACATCTAATAGTGCCACGGTGAAGATGGACGCTCGATACAGTGCCCCCGGATTGATACGACGAACACCGTCTTCAAGAGAATCAACGGAAAAGTGTGAATGGCCTGTCAGGAGATAATCTGGAGTTGCGGAGAGGACGCGTTTGAGGTCGGATGTTAAGTGCCCATGTGCCACTCCGATGCGTTTGCCCGCCAGTTCCACAATTCCGCCCCACTTCAGGCAAGTCGCACCGGATTCCTCGGCAGCTTGCAGAAGGTACGGTACCGAGTCGGCATCGTGATTGCCGAATACGAAATAGAAAGGCAGTACGGAACAAGCCTTAACAATTTCCGGAGTGGCCAGATCTCCGCAATGAATCAAGGCTTGGGCTCCGGACGCCTGAAGAAGTCCGATCGCGCGCTGCGTTCGTTCGAGTTGATCGTGAGAGTCCGCCAGAATTCCGACCTGCATGTCGCAAATTCCTAGGTTTTTGTCAGAACTTCTCTACCGTTTTGAAATCAGTCACGGCTGATCGCGAACGGCGAGTTGATGACGTCTAGCAAGTTCCAGTAGGCAGTAGCGACTGGCTGCGAAAGTGAAACTTGATATCAAGAAGATCCAGGTTTTCGGAAAGCGAGTAGTTTTTCAAGGCGGTCGCTGCGTATTGCAAGAATAACTGGGCCGTGTCGTCGTCCCCTGCATCCTGCCAAATTCGACCGCGCCAATAGGCCAATCGCGGCGGCTTCAAATAACCCTTGATGCTTCGCAGGATCACAAGAGCATGGTCCCACTCCCCTTTATCTTGTGCTTCTGACAACTCGACATAGTTTCGATCTAATTCGGTTAGCTCAGGCTCAATTGGATTCACGATGGGAAAACAATGATGAGTCGCTGTGATATCCCACAAATCTTCTGACAGACCGTCGAGTCGATCCTGCTCGATCGTGGGGAGATTCCACCAGCAACTTTCCATTCTGTCGCGAATTGCACTCGCCTCTTCCGATTGACTCTTGCCCGCAAGAAACAGAGCGTGCAATTGATGATAACCATGCAGGCATACTAAATAATCGGGATTTTGAGAGAACTGATAATCGGACATAGAATTCACCGTTATTCTTCATCAACTGTCCACTGAGGACGAGTCTGTTGAATGTGCAGCTCAAATTCCGTCAAATGCATTGGACGGCTTGGGACAATACAGCCATGATGCGGCTTGTCTTTATTCAGATATAGCCCATCTGTGACAACCCCGTTTTCGAAGGCCCCCGTCCCCATTGTGAAGCAAAACAGGTCGTTATCTCCGCGAGCCTTGCCACAGTTTGATATTAGTCTTTCGGGAATAAGGAACGCCGGTAATTTCCGCCATGCTGGAGCAACGGACATTCCATGACCATTTAGGATGACAATTTCGTTGGCGTCTAGATCTACGTCCGTCGGCCCGAGAGTGGCATCTGATCGCAGCCCCAATCCTTTGTTCGAATTCTCGACAATTGGCAAATTATCCGTAGCTTTTTTCATGGTCCGGTAAATCTTCGGCGCTGCTTGCTCCTGCTCCGCCCCGACTGATGTGCCGCACGGCCATTCCTTGAAGATAGTCCCAGCGAGTAATCTCGTCTATTGTATCACGGTGAAAGAACGAAAGCAGCCATACTTACCTGCGAACTTCGTCTGCAAATCCGGCACCCGGCTCGGTACATGTTTTCAATGTTGAATCCAAAGTCTCCGGGCTTCAATAATAGATGAGGCACGGTCTTATTGCTTTCCGTGCTGATTATTTCCGTTATTGGGTATAATTCCAGCATGTCTATTTTGAGACCGGACACAAGATCAATCGATTTACGGAACAGGTAAACTGCAGGAATGAGTCTCGAGACGTTTCATCCTCTGATTCAGCGTTGGTTTCGGGCGAAATTTGCCGGGCCGACGGAGCCTCAACGCGATGGCTGGCCGCATATTGCCGCCGGCCGGAATACGCTGATTGCAGCTCCTACCGGGTCCGGAAAGACGCTGACCGCCTTTCTGGCTGCCATCGACCAGTTGCTGAAACGAAGTGTCGCGGGCGAACTCGACGACACATTACGCGTGATTTATGTGTCTCCATTACGCGCGCTGTCGAACGACATGCAGCGAAATCTGGAGAGCCCGTTGCGTGAGATTTACGCTCTCGCGGCGGAAGAAGGTCTGGAACTCGCACCGATTCGAGTTGGTTTGCGAACGGGGGATACGTCAGCCAAAGACCGCGCCGCACTCAGTCGCCGGCCGCCACAGATTCTTGTTACCACTCCGGAATCGCTCTATCTGCTGCTGACCGGCAAGAAAAGCCGGGGCAAGCTGAAGCATGTCGAGACTGTCATCGTTGATGAAATTCATGCTTTGGTCCGCGACAAACGCGGCTCACACCTGGCGCTTTCTCTGGAGCGACTATCGGCGTTGTGTGAAAAGCCTCCGCAGCGCGTCGGATTATCAGCGACGCAACGACCGATCGAGGTGACTGCAGAATTTCTGGTTGGGACCGACCCCAGTCATACGGTTACTGGAAGTGCCAATGATCTCACTCTGATCAGTGATGCACCGGATCTTGGAAACAGCGTTCCAATCAATGACGTCGCTGGCGCTGCCGATGGACTTTGTCACGATCAAACCGACGTTGATTCGCCGATTCCTCACACCGCCGCTCAAAACCCCAATGGCAAAATGTTGGCTGAGGCGTGTCATGCGAACCTTGCAGCACATGCCGGGGCGAATTTCACGGGCGCTCCAGAACAATCCTCGCGGGCCTGCCGTGAAATTGAGCCAAGGTCATCGCGTCCCAAAGATCAGCCCTTGCCCGATTCGGCTCAGTTTTGCCCTGCCGCAGCGATGAAATCTGTACCCGCCAAAAACGGACACACCAAAAAGAAATCCCAACAGCGATTGCTGTTTGATGGCTCGGCCGAAGTCAAAACGCCGAAGCAGGTGAATCCGAGTCCTGCTGCCGTGCCCTTACCCAGTACCTCGGTTTCCGATTCGCTGCCGCAGGCCGTTACAAACCCGAATTCCCGGTGTGTCATTATCGATGTCGGACATCGCCGGCCACTTGATCTGGCGATTGAAACGCCCGTCAGCGAATTGGGCGCCGTCTGCATGCATGAGCAGTGGGCTGAAGTCCATGCGCGAATTGTCGAACTGATCCAGCAGCATCGCAGCACGATCATCTTCGTCAACACGCGGCGGCTGGCAGAGCGAATCACGCATCAGCTCACCGAATTGCTGGGTGAAGACCAGATCAGCAGCCATCACGGCTCATTGTCCGCCAAGATGCGGCTGGATACTGAACAGCGTTTGAAGTTCGGGCAGTTGAAGGCCGTCGTTGCCACAGCTTCATTGGAACTGGGATTGGACGTCGGCTATATCGATCTCGTCATTCAGATCGGTTCGCCACGCGCCATCGCCACGTTTCTGCAGCGAGTCGGCCGATCTGGACATGCATTGGGCCTCATCCCCAAAGGCCGCCTGTTCGCACTGACACGCGACGAGCTGGTCGAAAACATGGCGGTGATTCGCGCTGTCAGGCAGGGGATTCTCGACAAGATTTTGATGCCTGATGCGCCGTTAGATATTCTCGCTCAACAGATTGTCGCCGAAGTCGCACACCAGGATTGGTCCACGGATGAGTTATTTGAACTCTTCAAACGGGCTTATCCGTATCGGAATCTGACGCGGGCCAAATACGATTCGATCATCCACATGTTGAGTGAGGGCATCGCGACGACGTCAGGTCGCAGCCGAGTCTACCTGCATCACGACCAGGTCGGCCGGCGACTTCGAGCTCGCAAAGGGGCAGGTTTGGCGGCGATTCTCGGTGGCGGGGCCATTCCTGAGGTCGCCACCTATCGCGTCGTGGCCGAACCGGATCGTACCGTCGTTGGTTCCCTGGATGAGGATTTCGCCGTCGAATCGACGCGCGGCGACGTGTTTCTACTGGGTAACACATCCTGGAGAATCCTGCATGTCCGGGGAGGCGATGTCACCGTCGTGGATGCGGGCGGAGCCCCTCCGACCATTCCCTTCTGGTTTGGTGAAGCTCCCGGCAGAACGCTCGAGCTGTCTTATGAAGTCTCACGCCTGCGGGAGGAACTTTCCGACCGGATTGCCGATCCCACAGCAGCCGAAAAGTGGTTGATCGATGAAACCTCGTGCTCCACGTTCGCTGCACAACAGATCGTCCTGTACGCCACCGCTCAGAAAGCTGCTATTGGACTGCTGCCGACTCAAAAGCAAGTCGTTTATGAACGCTTCTTCGATGAAAGCGGTGGCATGCAGCTCGTGATTCACGCTCCCTTTGGGAGTCGCATCACAAAGGCCTGGGGCATGTCGATGCGAAAGCGGTTTTGCCGGTCGTTCGATTTCGAACTCCAGGCGACCGCCGATGATGATGGGATTATTCTCTCGCTTGGTCCACAACACAGTTTCCCATTAGAGAGCATGTTCACCATGCTCAATCCCCAGAATGCCCGCAATCTGGCGGAACAGGCGACGCTCGCCAATCCGATTTTTCTGACTCGCTGGCGTTGGAATGTGATTCGGGCTCTGCAGGTCATGCGGCAAAGTGCGGGCAAGAAAGTTCCGCCTGCGCTGCTGCGGTTTCGCTCGGACGATCTGCTGACGGCAGTCTTCCCGAAATTAACGGGCTGCAAAGAGGAAATCGTCGGAGACATCCCGCTGCCTGATCACCCGCTCGCAGTGCAGACGATGGAAGACTGCCTGTTTGAAGCGTTGGACATCAAAGGCTTGATCGACGTTTTAGGGAAAATCTCCAGGCAAGAGATCACATTGATTGGACGAGACACTCGCGAGCCTTCTCCGTTTTGTTATGAGTTGTTGAATTCCAACCCCTACGCGTTTCTCGACGGGGGCGAAGTTCAAGAACGCCGGACTCGAGCCGTCAACATGCGGCGCTCGTTGTCTGTGGAAAGCGTCAGTGATCTTGGGCGATTGGATCCTCTGGCGATTGAACAAGTGCGGAAGGAAGCCCTGCCGCTGATTCGCGATGCCGATGAACTGCACGACGCGCTGCTCAGCCGGATCGTCCTTCCCGTGGCTGAGGGACAAGGTTGGGAACGCTGGTTCGAACAATTGCAGTCTGCCGGCCGAGCGACGGCCTTGACCGTTGCAGAGCATCATTACTGGGTCCCGACGGAACGCCTGCCTGCTGCCCGTGCAGCCTATCCGACGAGCATTCTGACGCGAGACCTGCCGATCCCCGAGGGCATCAAGACCGACTGGACTGACATCGACGCGCGAATCGCCCTGGTTCGTGGCTATCTGGATTTCTGTGGGCCGACGACCGCCGAATTTGTCGCGGACCTCCTGTGCCTGACCGCGAATCAAGTCTTCGCCTGCCTGGAATACCTGGAAGGCGAAGGAGTTGTCCTGCGCGGACGATTTACGCCGAATCTGAATGTCGATCCAGTACCTGTTGCCGAATCGGTCGTGGCGCATTCCGATGCCATCACAGATGGCGTTGATCCTTCGCCCGCTGCGCCAGTTGCGGTCGCCGAACCGATAGTGGAATGGTGTCACCGGCGCTTGCTCGCTCGAATACACCGTCTGACGTTGGAAGGCTTAAGGCGCGAAATTCAGCCGATCGAGGTTGATACTTTTATTCGATTCCTGACTCGGCATCATGGAGTCTTACCGGGCAACCGGCTGTCTGGCACCAATGGGGTCTATCAAGTACTGTCCCAGATGCAGGGGCTGGATATTCCGGCAATCAGTTGGGAGCGAGACATCCTGCCGGGGCGCGTGGAAAAATATCAGCCCGAATGGCTCGATGAATTGTGCCTGGCAGGTGAAGTCGGCTGGGGGCGTTTGTTTCCACCCAAACGCGACCCCGAACGCAGCCGGCCGATGGCCAGTCTGACGCGTGTCGCACCGATTTCAATCTACCTGCGGGAAGACCTCGTCTGGTTAACAGCACAAAGCCCCGATCTGGACGCGCAAACTTTAAGCAGTCCCGCTCAGGAAGTCTTCGAATTGCTGACCTTGCGCGGAGCCATGTTTGCGGCCGATCTCTTGGTGAACACACGGCTGCTGCCCACTCAATTAGATGATGTTTTAGGGGAACTGATTACTCAAGGATTTGTCACGGCGGATGGATTCGGAGGTCTGCGGAGATTGATTGCGGAAAAATCGTCCACGAGTGGCCGTGATGCCTATGGACTGAAACGGGGTGCGGTACGGACCCGACAGTCGAATTCGGGAGTTGGCCGATGGTCGTTGTGGCGCGCGTCGCACCCGAATGCTCCGGAAACTGACCGCGCCGTGCTGACTGAACAGTGGGCCTGGCAGTTGCTCCGTCGCTGGGGCGTCATGTTTCGCGATCTCCTCACTCGGGAATCGGGAGCGCCCAACTGGTTCGATTTGGTGCAACTCTATCGACGATTAGAAGCGCGCGGAGAAATTCGTGGCGGTCGATTCATTGCCGGTGTGTCTGGTGAACAATTCGCACTAGGCGACACGGTTCGTACGCTCCGCCGCTTGCGAGATGAACTGGGGACCAACGAATTAGTAGTCGTCTCTGGAGCCGATCCCCTCAATCTGATCGGCATTTTGACTCCCCAGGCACGTATCGTCAGTACGGCATCGAATCGAGTGGCCTACTGGAATGGCAAACCGATCGCCGCGTTACAAGGTGGTGAAGTCATCCTGTTCGGCGACATTCCGAAAGAGATCGCAGCGCGGCTGGCGGATAAGTTCCGCATGGAATTGATGCACGAAGTGAATGAAACGGAAATCGTCCTCGAAACAAAACCGTCTGCGCCAGTTTCAGTCGCTCCGAAGGTCGATTTTCCCGAGCCTGTCGAACAGGTCGCAGGAAAGAAGTCGCCGAGCAAACCGGGCAAGCACTCCGGCCCGAACTATCCGAATCGGATTCCCAGACCCAGGATTTCGTAAACCGGATGCATCAGGGGTCAGGTCTTCAAATTTCAGTTTTGGATTCACGAATGGGGTACGGTGCTCATCAGCGTGGCGATGCACAAAGACTGTCGAACGTGGATTGAGGCCAAAACTGAAATTTGAAGACCTGACTCCATTTGACAAATCGACGATAACGCTGTCACCTCTCATGTTTCATCGTTTGAATTCTTGGCAGTGATCGAGGACTGGATTTTCCCCCTAAGAAGGCTGACAAACAATCTGGCGAGCGGTGGGTGTAAGCCCACTGGTTCCTCAGTTTTTGTCTGGTTCTAAATCTTATCGATGTTCTGGAAAGTGTCACTTTTCTTCAATGGCGTACAGATGCTTTGCAGTCCGCAGGAAGAGCGTCTTCCCGACAATCACCGGGGAGGCATCGATTGTCTCATCCAGCTTGTTCGTCGCCACGACTTCCCATTGGTCACTGGGTTTGATGACGACCGTTGTGCCCGATTGATCTGAGAAATACAAATGACCAGCAGCGAAGGCGGGGGACGCATAAAACGAGGTCGCGCCGGGAATTCGTTCGGACGTCCCGATCGGCTTGCCGGTCTTGGCGTCGAGTACGGTCAGGACTTGAGTATTCGCCTTGGTGAAGTAGAGGCGGCCGTCGACGAGAATCGGAGATGGCACGTAAGGTGTTCCCTTGTCGTACCGCCAGGCCACCGTGCCAGAGGTCGTCTTCTCTGGAGTGGTCAGGTCACCCGTTGAGCTGAGCGGAACGGCCACTGCCGCTGCACCTGTATAGCCACTCATGACATACGCGATGCCATCGGCCACCAACGGCGAAGGAATCGCATTCACGGTCATGCCACCGACTTCCCAGATCTCTTTACCATCAGCGAGATCGTAAGAACGCACGCGTTTCGTGCCGTTGACGATCACTTGAGTCTTTCCGTTGAACGGGACCACTGCGGGCGTATTCCAGCTCGACTTGTCATCGCGTGGCACTTCCCAGCGAGTCTCACCCGTGGCTGCGTCGAGCACGATTAATCGAGAGTCGGCCTCCTGATCCCAGTTCAGTACCAGCGAGTCACCATGAACAACGGGTGTCACGGCTTCGCCCCATCCGAAGCGGGTGTGTAGCCGTCCGAGATCGCGTTTCCACAGCAGGTTGCCAGTCAGGTCGTAGGCATAGATTCCGAACGACCCAAATGAAGCATACAGACGCTTGCCATCGGTCGCCGGAGATCCACCCGCGTAGGAATGGGTGTCGTGATGACCTTCGTGCGGCACTGCTTCGGCCGCTGTCTTTCGCCAGCGGAGTTCGCCCGTCTGTCGGTCAAAGCAAAGGACTTCAAATCGCTGAAAGTGATTGGACGGTTTCGTCTTTTCCACAAACCGGGGATCTGGCTTGGGCAGTTCTTCCGGCTTGGCTTCGCGATCGGTTGTCATCGAGGTGAGCACGAAAACTTGATCGCCCCACACGATGGGCGTGGCACTGCCGCGACCCGGGATCTCGACCTTCCACTTGATATTCGTTTTGGCGTCCCATTTTGTCGGAGGATTCGCCCCCGCCGGAGCAATCCCATTTGCTGTGGGGCCGCGCCAACTCGGCCAATTATCGATGTCCAGCCGGGGCTCAGAGCGATCGGTCGCTGATGCAACCACGACGAATCCCAAAGTGACGGCAAGAGAAAAAGACTTCCACATGTTTTACGCTCCACACGGGCTCAACTGAGACGCACAGATAAGTCAGAATTGTTCGAAAGCGCTTGGGGTGGTTAACTCAACTCCGTCCTGAATCTCGCAAGTTTTTGCGATTATGGCTAAATGTTATTCAACGTTTGAAAATTCCCCGACTTCATTTGCCCGTTACGGGCAGCGGCGGAACGACCAGCTTCTCGAAGGCGAAGGGGACTTCGATTTCTTGGAGACTTGTGTAATAAGTGATCTCCAGTGAGTCGGTGGGCCTGAGCTTATTTTCTCCCAGTTCAATGTTGCCGAGATTTGCGGCGAACTGGTTGAAACTGAAATGGGGCTCTTCAGATTCAAAATCTGATCTGCGAATGAGCTGCACCTTTGAGATGGTGAATGAATTTCCCTTGGTGACTTCGAAGTCCAGCGTTTCACCTTTTGATAGCAGATTCGGCTTTCGTTCAGTGCTCGCAGAGATCTTAATCTCGAGCCCTGCAGCTTTGAGATCAGCATTTGAAATCGGTTTTCCAAGCTGCGTGGCCAGCTTGTTGATGGTGGTCGACTTCCGCTCCTGGCCCAGCAGCAACTTGAACGAACCGCTGGCCGCTTCAAGACTCGTGAACGGTGGTTGATTGGGCTCAAATTTGAACTCTGCCAAGACCCCATTCGGCGGGTAGTGGGTCAAACCGAGTTCGAATCCCGGGCGAAAGAATTTGTCGGTTGCATCGGAATTTTTGGACGCGAGCGCCGTCCCGGTATTTGTCGTGGCTTTGTCGAGTTTCCGGAACCCGAGGCCAACCACGTTCTGCGCATCTGGCCCCGTCACGTCGACGTCCAGTCTCAGCTCTGGCGGCGTAATCTGGTTCCCGAAACTGTAGCCTGGTTTCCATCTCAGGCTGGCATCCACGACCAGCTCCTCGGGAGTCTTCTTGGCCGACGAAAGTCGCCAGGGAATGCCAGGAACATAGTTGCCGTCGGGCGGCGCAGGAATCGGAACGTTCTCAAATCGAAACGGGAATGACACTTCTCCATGATCTGTGTACAGCATCACAATCGCACCCATCTTGGGTGGGAATGGTCGACCATCTGAAACCAGCCAGAAACTGGTCGCTCCATTCACGTCTCGCGCCTGGGGGACTGGAGCAGCACCGAACAGACGCTGTCCGTCTGACCCGACGAGGGTCAGGCCAGCCACCCTGGCCTTTGTAGAAAATGTGACCATCCAGGAATCCTTGAGGCGATCATTTTTGCGCGAAACCTCAAATCCCGCTTTCTTCAAATCGGGATCCGCCGGTGGCTTGCCGACTTGTTCAAATAGGTTTTTGACCAGGATCTCCTTCTTGGCAGTTGGAAGTGTGACGTTTACAGTCCCTTCGACGAGATTGAATTTCGTGGGATGTGTCTCCGGATGTTCGAAATACAGCCTGAAATTGACGCCTCCGCGATCGAATTTCGTTCGGACCGCTTTGATCGGAATAAGATTCTTAAAAGGATTGTTGGCGTTATTCGATCCGGGTTTGACGGTCAGCTTCAGTAATTGTTCAGGTTCGATGCTGGCTTGCGTGATTTCAATTTCTCCGTACGCCAGGGCGGTCGTCAGAGACTTGTCGAATTC
>JAQGHT010001213.1 GCA_028291565.1 Planctomycetaceae bacterium
GGGCACGGTCGACGTCGCGTTTCGGAAGTCTCACGACATTCCGGTAAGTGAATTCAAGGGAAAAAAGGGTTAAAGGAGTTGAGTGCCACCTCGCCCGCGAACAGTAAAAACAGTGTATTCTGCAATACAAAACAGATGCTTCTGGCCGCGAATGAAGAGTTCGCGATCAACCGGGGCAGGCGTTGCATCGACCGTTTCACCGACGGAATTCGTCGCCACGATTTCGAATGTCGGGGCATCTTTGATGACGACTGTGGTGCCGCTGCGGTCAGTCAGATAGACAAATCCCCCCGCCGCGACGGGCGAGGCGTAGATCACATTCAGTCCTGTTCTGACAGGGCCAAAATGACGTTCGCCTGTGGCGGCGTTGACACAGGTCAGAATGCCGGCCTTATCCTTGAAGTAGTAGATTCTTCCTGAAGACAACAGGAACGATCCGACATCAGGTGTGTCTTTGTCGATCTCCCAGGCCACATGTTTCGTCCCTTTGATGTCTCCACGACCGTCGAGTCGTAATGCTCCCAGGTAGGCACCGCGAAAACCGCTGCCGACGTAAACCAGCCCATCCGCCGCAACAGGTGAAGCGGCCGGGCGTTCGGTCTGGCCGTCGCAATGCCAGAGTTCTTTGCCTGTTTCCAGATCGTAGGCGCGAGCCGTCTTTTGTCCGTTCATCACCACTTGCTTGTGGCCGGCAAACTCGACGACCAGGGGTGTCGCCCAGCACGTTGCCGAATCGCGCGGCGTCTTCCAAATCTCCTGGCCGGTCAATTTGTTCAAAGCATACAGAAACGATTGTCCTTCATGATCCCAGGGGACGAGGATCTTGTCCCCTTCCAAGGTCGGTGAACTCCCTTCGCCGAAGCTGTTCCTGGTCCTCATGGGCGGAAAGTCATCACGCTTCCATTTCAAGTCGCCGTCCATCGTGTAGCAGTACAGTCCTCGGGAACCGAAGGAGGCGAAAACATGCTCGCCGTCGGTACAGGGTGACGCTGACGCGAATCCATTCGTGTTGTGGGTTCCCTGGTGAGGTGTCGCGGTGACTGCCGTCTTCTCCCATTTGACATCACCGGTCTGGCGATCAAAGCAAAAGAGTTTGAATTGCAACTCCTTGCTGTTTGCGGTCCCCACCGCCGAAGTGACGAAGATCCGATCCCCCCAAATGACTGGCGAACCGGAACCCAACCCGGGCACCGCCACTTTCCATTTGACATTCTTCGTGGCGCTCCACTGCGTGGGAGGCTTGGCTGTTGTGGAGACGCCATTTCCCGATTCACCGCGCCAGTGAGGCCAGTTGCCCGCCTGAACAAACGACGTCAAAAGCAGCAACGAACCGGCGAAACAAAGAATGATCTTTTCCATAAGATTTCAGCATTTCCAATGATTTCAAGCCAAATCGCAACAGCTCGCTTCCTTCGACGTTTTTTGACGTTTATCGTCCGGCGGCCAGGAAAATCGAACTGCGTCATTCGTCTGAACGGCGACTTTCATGATTCGGCGTGCATTAAACACGACTCTGTGGATGATATCTTTGTAGCGAAGTGATGGAAAACCCACAAGAGCCCCGGGATGAGATCGACAGCCCTGGCATTCCTTCTTCTTACCTTCTTCTTATTCTCAATGAGAATGGACCTGTCCCGATTTCTTGTCCCTCACTCCATCTCTCTTTCGCTCCGTCACTTCTTCTTGTCTGCTTGAGCTTGCGGTGGCCAGTTGAGATGGCGGTGGAGGAAATCGACTGTTCCTTCGGCTTGCATGCTGTGTCCGCCCTGGAAAAACGTGATTTCCGTACGGTCGGCAAGCCCCAGTTGCGCGTACAGCCACCGGACCTTTGCATATTCGTGAGCCACCCACTGGTCTTTGCCAACCAGATCGTTGTGCCCTCGTTCGACCATGAACGGACGGGGGACCATCAGATAACTCATTTCCGCATAATCAAATGTGTGACCGAGATTCCAATAAGGCATCTCCCATTCAATCGTTCGCATGAAACTGAAGGGCTGGTCAGTCGAAGCAACCTTGCGAGTCCACTGATTGAAATCGCCCGAACAAATTGACAGACAGTACTTGTCCAACAGCGGCGGTACACGGACTGCGGTCTCCCCTCCATAGCTCAGCCCATAAAAGGCGATGCGTTTTCCGTCAACAAACGGTTGAGATTCCAGCCAGCGCAGAATCTGGTCATGTGACGGAATCATGAATGAAAACAGCGTGGCCTTCACGTTGTTGGCCTTACGGTTGAGCCAGCGATAGCGATCCTCGCCGCGATACAGATTGTGCGGTGCGAATGTAATGAAACCCCGTTCCGCAAGCGTCGCGGCAATGTTGCGATAGCCTGTCGTGTTGCCATCCAGCAAATTACGAGGAATTCCATTCCGTCCATGTTGGCAGACAACCACCGGACGTCGCTCACCGGGCTTCAAGTCCTTGGGCAGGACCAGCAGACCCCAGGCAAACAGTTCGGGATAAACATCCAGCACGACGTCGTAGGCTTTCCATTTTTCTGATTCCGCAACCAGGCGTGTCCGGGCATTGAAGGGCAGCAGGGGCTCGTCAAACCGCCCCATGCCTTCTTCCAGAAACTGTTCTCGGAATCGTTTCGAGCCCTCAATGAACTTTTGCGGGGAATGTGTCGGATGCTGGGGCTCGGTGCTCCATTTGTACTGGGTGAATTCCGGCATCACCTGGTACAGAAAAGCGTCATCTCGAACATGTTCAGACTTCTGAATCAATCGCTGGACGTGTCCTTCCATTTCCTGAAAGAAACGCGCATGACGCGTCCCCGCATCAAACTTTTTTCGCTTGTCTTCGGGAATATCGTGCGTCCAGGGGGACAGTCTTTTCGCACCCAGCAACCCAGCAAACGAAGTCAATGCGCCGTCCGAGTAGGGCCAGGCGTCGCTGGTCCGCAGCCTGGGGCGTTGGAAGAGCGATCCGATTTCAATCCGATTCACTTCCGCCGTCACACTTTCCAGGGTTGGGGTATGCCACTCTCCCTTGTGTCCGACAACGTCAGGGACGGGACTGTGTTCAATCACGAGATCACGGGGCAGAATCAGTCCGGCAAGTTCCGCGTCACCAAATTCGCGCAACAAGCTCCAGACGTTGCGATAGATGGGCTCGGACCAGACTTTCTGACGCGAATCAAAATAGCCGCTCACTAATGCGGCATCGATCCTTGGATCTGCGGCAGCGGCATAGAGCGCGGTCAGGCCACCTTCGGCATAGCCACAGACACCGATCTTCGCTTTTTGCCCGTGTTGGGCTTTAAACCAATCGACCGCACCAAGAACTGTCTGGACCTCGTAGCCAATCACGTGCCGCCCCATGTGAAAGGCTTGCCGGTAAATCCACTCGCGATGGGTCTGGTCCGAGGCTTGAGTTCGTTCGTCGGTAGTCACCAGCTTTTCTCGTGAAATCGTCTGGGGCAGGATCAGTTCGAATCCGTTTTCGGCGAGCCGACGGGCGATTTGTCCCCCGGCTGGAATCCCGGGAGCCAGACCAAGCAGCTGTTCCGGTGTCTGTCCCGCATCCGGGATCAGCACGACATGAGCCACAGGAGCCGGCATCCTTGCTTCTATGGTCGATAGCACACCCGTACGGATCTCATGTTCCAATGGCACAAACTGTTGCACGAGCAGGCCGCAACCCCAAAATCCCTCCAGTACTGGCCATCGCACTTGAATGACACGGTACTTCGCTGTCTGTGCCACAACGGGCCCACCAGAGTCATCACCATAACGTTCCATCGCTGGCGGCAACCGCCCATCCACAACACCAATGATCGTTTTGAAGTGCTCTCGATTCGAATCAATCGATTTTGCATAAGCCTCAGTTGACGAAAAGTCGCGCTTCCAGAACGCGCTCCGTTTCGCTACAGACTCCGCGATTTTTCGCTCCACAAAGCGATGTGCCCCGTCCATCAACCGCGTAGAAAGGTCAGCTTCTTCCCATTCCAAACGCCGTGTCTGTGGCAGCTCATCCGCAAAGGCCAACGTCGCGATCATGGATGCAACAACTGTGAAAATCAGAATCGCTTTCATAGGTTCCTGACTCTTTTTGACCACGGATGCCACTGATATCACGGATATCCTGTCGCGGGATTCGCCCGCAACACAATAGAGTTATAACCACGAAGGAATACAGAATAAACACGGAAGGAGCTAGCGAGCGGGACAACAGGTTCAGGGCGGGGTGACACTGCAATGGACTCCGAAAACACGAAAGACGTGCCACCGCTTCAGGTTGGTGGTTCGGATCACGAAATTGACAGGATAGTGTCGCCGACCTTAAGCAGTGTCTCCAGGCTGGGTGGCACTGATCTTGAGCCGCGAAAGTCCATGCGTTGTGCCACTGCTTTTCTGTTGTATTCAACAGAGCAGCAGTGCCTGTCGCGGATCGAAAGCGACTGCTTGGAAATGACGATAATCCCAAACAGTGGCACGAGTTCACATTGGTTGGAGATTTGATTCTTGTTGTCGGATGCAGAATCGTGTTTCAAAATCCACGGGTCGCTCATCGGTCAGTCCAGAGGGCTTCCAAGAGGGCCGGAAGGGTCCGGTCCACCAAAATTGGAGAACCCGGCAATTCCAACTGATCGCGTGCACTCGACTAGGCCCAGTGTTCGGGGCCATCCACCAAACCGCGCCGGGCAGAGCGGCACATTTTCTATGAAAAATGTTCGTCTGTTGTGCGGGTGCTTCGCGATTGTGCTCGATCGCAAGGAGTGCCTTGCCGTTCACAAAGGGCACTGCTTTTTCGTTGAGTACAACGGGAAAGAAGTGGCACGACAAGCCGATCTTCGTGCATTAGATCAGTGCCACTCCGCCCGTTCCGGCTGATGAATAATCCGAACTAACACAGACTCAGAAACAGTCTCTAAGCGCGTGCAGGTTCAAGTGTAGATCTTCCTTCCGCCTCGACGCGAGCAAACGCGAGTTCATAATAGGCATCGATTTCGGTTTCCGCAGTCACACCCATGCCAAGGTCTCGCAATAAGCCGTCGCTCAGGCCGTAGATCCATCCATGAACCGAAATGGATTGACCTTGCGCCCAGGAATTGCGGACAACTGTGGACTGACAGACGTTGATGACCTGCTCAATCACATTCAATTCGCACATTCGAGCATGCCGTTCACCCTCAGTTGCTAACGACTCAATCTGACTCCGGTGTTTGGAGCGCACGCTTTGGACATTCCGCAGCCAGTTGTCGATCAGCCCCAATTTTGAGTCGCGCAATGCGGCCAAGACGCCGCCACATCCATAATGACCACAAACGATGATATGTTCGACCCTGAGGGCCTCAACCGCATACTGAATGACTGACAGACAATTCAGATCGGTGTGTACGACCAGGTTTGCGACGTTGCGATGCACAAACATCTCACCCGGCGCCATGCCGACAATTTGATTGGCTGGAACCCGGCTGTCCGAACAGCCGATCCACAAGTATTTTGGTGTCTGCAAACGAGCCAGTCGCGAAAAAAACTCTGGATCATGGCTGGTTGTCTCGGCGGCCCAAGCCCGATTTTTCGCGAGCAGCTGGCTCAATAAACGCATGTCAATTCCCAATATACTCGAGTGGTTGAAATTGGAGTGTTCCGCGATATGCAGTAATCTCCCGACGAGTCTCACAGACTGTCTGGAAGACACAACCTTGGCGCGCTATAGAGAGGTTCAAATTTGAGCGTTCCGCGAAATGCAGTAATTTCCGAGGAAGCTCAAAGCTTGGCCGGAAGACAGAAGCTTAGCGCGCTATAGAGCGGTTCAAATTTGAGTGTTTCGCGAAATGCAATAAACTTCGCGACGAATCTCCCAGGCTTACCGGAAGACACATGCTTAGCCTGGATTATTCATGGCGAGCGTCCGGCGTGAGCCGGATGGTTTTTCTGGATTGAACTTACGGAGACCCGAAAGCGTTCATTCAAGCATCATTCTGTTTCAGTGGTAGATTGACCTCACCAATGAGCCGGATTACCAGTGGGTTTACACCCACCGCTCGCCATGAATAATCCGGCTTAGCGCGCTAAAAAAATGCTCATTCTATCAAACGACTGTCGAAACGAATTCTGGTGGTTCCGGACGGCGAGCAGGGTCAATAGGGCACTAAGCATTGCGGTCGCGTCACGTGTCCGACACCTGATGCGACATCGATTCCGGCCTCACAACCTTACAAGTAATTTATTTATCGGGCGTGCAGGGCGCTGCCATGAGCTTTCCGCATGCTCGGCCTGTACCGCCAACCCCGCGACTGGGTTCGACACGTCAATGCTCCGCAAACGGAAGCGGAACTGACGGCGTTGCGCCGCAGTGTCTCGCGAGGCCAGCCGTACGGCTCAGCCTGTTGAACAGAAGCCATCGCCAAGCAACTCGGCTTGGAATCCACCCTCCGTCCGCGAGGCCGACCAGCAAAAAACTTAGAGTCCGAATGAATGGATCTGTCCTCCTGTCTTCTTCTGTTTCCTGGTCTTTTTCTCAACGGCTATAGCCCGCGAATCTTGCATTTGCCGATCAATCTTTGGAATTCGTCGAGGGTATTGCGGTATTTCGCGGCACACCTAAAGTTAAACCACTCTGGCTTGTTCGTCTCTCATACGAGAAAAGGATGTCCCATGTTTGATATCGATCCCACTGCGCCCACGGTCATCGAAATACCCGGCTTGTTGAATTTGGATGAATGCAATTCCCTCATCACGAAGATCGAGGGACTGGGGCCCGAAATTGCGACGATCAACACGCTGGGCGGGACGGAAGTTGTTCCGGACGTACGAAACAACGATCGAGTGATTTTCGACGACGAGCAATTTGCCCAGACCCTCCTGAGTCGTATTGAAGACCAGGCGCCCAAAGAGATCTATCAGATGTCACTGGTTGGCATCAACGAACGTTTTCGCTGCTATCGGTACAAGCCGGGGATGCGGTTCGCCCGGCACAGAGACGGCGCCTTCCATCGAAATCATTACGAGAGGAGTTGCTATTCGTTTCTCGTCTATCTCAATGAGGATTTTGAAGGGGGACAAACCGCATTTTTTGCCGGATATACCGCCGAGCCCGTCTTGTCGATCCATCCCAAGACAGGAATGGGGCTGTTGTTTCAACATCGTCTGCTGCATGAAGGGTGCATCGTGACATCTGGAGTCAAATACGTGGCCCGCACCGACCTCATGTACCGCAAGGAGAGCAGTCGAAGTGGCTCCTCCCAAACGGGCTGATGCATTCGGGAGAAGTTTTTCATGCAAATTTTGTTACGCGGTTGCTCGTTCCGACTGTGAACTCAGTGCGAGTTCATCCTGAAAGATGTGACGGCAGAAAAATGAATTCAATTCTAACGATTCCATTTTTGAGTCGGACGAACTGCACGAGCTTGGGTAGATCTTCTCAGAATCATCTTTCTGTCCTATCATTTTTCTGTCAGAGTCCGAATAACTGGACCTGTCCCTTTTCTGCGAAGTCAAGTCATTTTCACCCCACCGTTAGCGTTGGTATGAGGCAGGTTATAAAATATGACCAAATGGAAATTGTATTGGGTGAATACCCCCAGGCACGTTGAAGATTGTTTTGTCATTGCAAAAACGAAGAGGCAAGCTGCAAGTTTTATCGATCGCCTGATGTGTTTCAATCCTGGCGACTCACACGCTGAGCTCGCCAAGGAGATATCTGAAGCCTTTGAAAGAGCGGCCGTTGATGAATATCGGCGAGTGTTACGGGACGCAGGCAAAACTGAAGAAAGCCAGAAAAGGGATTTGCATTGTTGGCCTGAAATGGCTCAAGAATGGCTCGAGAGTCTAGGAGCGACGTTCACGTTTGAGAACGGTGCCGAAACGATCTGGGTCGATGGGCGTTCTTTTCGCTGCACACCGATTGACGAATCGTTTCTCCGTATGAAACCTCGACTGATTCGTTCAATCGCGGAGTTTGTGAAACGAGTGACGCGTCAGCCTTCAGGGAAATGGCTATATCGAGGCCATGCGGATGCCACCTGGATGTTGAGGTGTGGGGTAGATCGTGACGATTGCAGGCAGCAATGGGGCAGAATGTCGAGAACCGACTATGAACAACGGTTATTAAGACAGTTTAAATTACAGGCTGTGCCGTACCTGAGGGGAATTCCCAAAACAGAGTGGGAATGGTTGGCATTGGCTCAGCACCATGGATTGCCGACTCGCCTGGTTGATTGGACGACAAATCCTTTAGTCGCCCTGTACTTTGCCGTATCGGGGGCGCCGTGTCAGAACGATGCGGCAGTGATTGCGTATCAACACGGAACGCCACCAGTGGACCCATACACCGTCGACCCCTTCAGCATTACCAGGATCGAACTGTTTGAACCGCCACACATCGCGGATCGGGTCACTTCCCAGCACTCCGTGTTCACGGCCGAACCCTACCCGCTCGATGAGGATGACAGTAAAGGCCGCAAGATAGAATTGTGGTACATACCGGCCAGGCACGTACAGGCAATGCGAACAGATCTTGAAAATTTTGGAATTTCGGAAACGGCACTGTTCCCGGGACTCGATTCGATCTGCAAAGTCCTGAAGCGGACCAACTGGGCAGATGATCGATCAGCCAGAGGGAGCCGGCGGGCTGGCACTGGCGAAGAACAGAACAACGGTTCCTGACACCTTTTCGTTCCCCCAACTATCGAAGAGGCTTGTTTGATCTGTTCCCGCAGAAAGACCCAACCAATGCGCAGATGATCTTGGCAGCATATCGGCAGTCTCAGGGACCACGAATCCGCAATGAACTAATTCGAGATTGGAATTCGCGAACAACGGTTGACGGAAAAGAAGGCAAAGGACTGGCCCTACATTAAGTTTGACTTTGTAGCTGTTAGGGGAAAATCGAGGTGTGAAACGGGAGTCAGTCGTGGGGCAATCGGATTTCAGGCAGGCTCTGCCATTGGAGTGTTCACTGAATTGCGTTTTGGCTCGATTCTTCTGCGAATTCGAAAGTCCGCGCACGAACTTCGTTATGCCTGTCGTGTCGTTTAATCATCGAGTAAGAATTGAAGCAACCGGGGTGAGTCGTAGAGTTCTGGTCCGTCATGACCGCGAGAATTGGACCGCTCGGCACCCAGATTTTTGAGGAGGACGATCTCTGCCTCACCTCCGAATTCTTTGTAGCGTCGCGCGAGTTCCGTTGAGTTGGCATTGGTCGGTATCAGAGTATCGACATCGCCGTGCAGATGCAGAATTTTTGCGCGGGCCTTCGCGAGAGGAGCCAGGTTATCGACGGGATTGAATTCGGCAGCGCGTTGTTCGAGATCCGCAAGCGACAATCCGTAATCCAGCCCCTTCGTTGGCCCGCTGACGACACCGGGCAAGGTTGGATAAGTACGGAAGTCTGTCGCGGGACACATCCCCGCAATGCGGTCGACGCACATTGGATGTCGGAATGCCCACCCATATGCGATCAGGCCACCGTGGCTGTGTGCTAAAACCCGTGCTCGCTTGTGCAACTGATGCTTAGACACGAGTTGTTCATAGAATTCCTGGCAGACATCCGCTGCGGCGGGGCTGCCGCAAGAAGGTCCAACATCGACGCCCGCAATGTGGAATCCGGCGGCGAGCAACTTTTCCACGTAATAGCGGTGTGCCACACTGCCAAACCCGTCGTTGATTGCCAGCCAAAACGGAAAGTCCCACATCCAGCGCCTTTGGGCGTCCACTTTGCCGGTCGGCTTGATGAGATAGGCGATGCGATCCCGGACTCGCAGTTCGATCAACTCGCCCCCGCTGAAACTTCCTTTAATTTTGGTCGGAATTTTCATCCCATTGCGTGCATCGACCGACAGCGTGTCAAATTTCTGAATCCGATGGTTGAAGGCATCCACGATGTACAGGCAGCCCAGGCTGTCGATCACGATGCCATGCGGCGCATAGAACTGGCCCGGCTGCGTTCCCTCTTCGCCAAAGCCATTCAAATAGGTTCCCTGTCCCGAAAACTTTTGAATTCGTCCACCAATGGAGTTGATCCAAAAGTCTCCGCTTTCATCGACAGCAATTCCCATTGGTCCCTGCATGTTGCCTTGTCCAAACCCGGTAAACTTGCCTCCGAATTTGCCGGCAGCAACTTCATTGTCGCCCCAGGTGAGCAAGAACTTCCCTTCTTTTGTGAACTTCTGTACGCGACCGAGGATGCTCTCCGTTGTGAAGACATTTTCCGCTTTGTCTAAGGCCAGAAACGTAGGACCAGCGAAAAATGCCTTCGGATGTGGATTACCGCCAAATTCCCCAGTCTGAAAGCCCTTCCGACCCCATTGGGTTAAGTACTTCCCCTGCGTATCAAAGACTTGAATGCGACGATTGCACTGGTCGGCAACATAAACCCGCCCGTCCTGGCTGATGGCGATTCCCCCCGGCATATTGAATTCCCCATCGCCAGTCCCGAACTTCCCCCAATCTCGCAACGGCTTTCCCTCGGGGCTAAAGACTGCAATTTTGTCCCGTTGTCTCGGTTGATCATATCGTGAGGGTGGAATGCCCGCGTGGGAAACATAAATGTTTCCAGCCTGATCCAAAGCAATTCCGCCCGGAAAGACAGAGACTTCAAATGCAGCGAGGAACTTGCCTTGGCTGGAAAACTTTTGGACCCGCGAGTTGTAAAAGTCTGTGACAAAGACTTCGTCAAAACGATTAACGGCGATGCCAATAGGAAAATCGAATTTTCCAGTCTCTTTTCCACGCTCGCCCCACTCCATCAGGAAGCGAGGCTTCTCGGCGCCATGCGAAAGACCCAGCGATCCCCTATTGAACATTTCAACAGTCAACACCGCGACAAGAATCAGCGGTCGAAGGTGAAGCATCACGGGTGACGGACGAAAGTGTAGCACGTTAGCGTTCCGACGTCAGGTTTTGAAGTTGCGAATGGCGAGCGGGGCGACGTCAGCCCCCTGAATTCGCATTCAATTCAATGCTAGTAGAATGGGTTCTGGTGTAAGGGAAAACGTAAGACGACGAAATAAGACAGGCACTACGCTAAGGTTGAATCTGTGGCGATTGGGGAAAATCGAGGTACAAAACTGGAGTCATTTGTGGGCAATCTCAGTTGAATACGTCCGATTCACGATAGCCAGCAGTACGAGTTATCAGCCGATTGTGGCAAATTATCCGCGACGATCATGTTGAATAGCAGGACACTGTTGTTGGGCTTTCGCGGGGATTTGATTAGATTGTGTACTTTTGACAATGCATCTACGGCGTGGGATCTCGTCGGGTGGCAAATTGCCTGAACGCTTTTTGTCGGTGTCAGGGGAATGGTGGCCCATTGCCACTTCTTTTTCTTTTGAAGCGCACTGGCCCACAGACATCCCAGATCAATTGCAAGTCCCTGCTTTTCGTCTGCGGAAATTTTCCTTTGCCTTCTCGCGTCGTCGATGGCGTCCGAAATGGCGTTAATGATCACATCCGATTTGCTGCGTGCTGCCAGTTGCAACCGCTCATTGGCCCGTTTGATGGCTTCTGTGATCTCGGCTAGGACATCCTCACCCATCTCTGATTCTGTGATCTGGACTCGTCTGTTCTTCAAGGGTTGAGTTGTCGGGAACTCTTGGACCCACTGATCATCAATGATTCGGAGATTCTTGTGAACCTGTGACAATAATGGATGATCTAAGATTGATCCAGATCTTCCAAAGGACCGAATCAAAACTCCAAATCGCTTCGATGTGTAAACATGGATGATGTCACGTGCGCTTCGGGCGAA
>JAQGHT010001220.1 GCA_028291565.1 Planctomycetaceae bacterium
GGGCACGGTCCTGGCGCTCTTACTGGTCCGATTGCTGGATCTTGATAAGCGATTTACGGGTCAAGGAGTCGCGTTAGTCGGTTCGACTCTGGCTGTTCTGACTGCGGTCGTGCAATTCATGGCGCTACAGAATTATCAGGCCAGTGATGCGCCAGAAATTCTGCAATCACGGACGTTCTTCACGGGATTGTTGGTTTACGACGCATTCACCGTCTTCTTCAAGGTTTTTCTGCTTCTGTTCCTCCAGCTTGTCGTTTATCTGACACGCCTGACTGGAATTCCGGATCAGGAAGATGCGGCCGATTTTTACACCCTGTTGTTCGGTTCCACGATCGGAATGTTGTTGCTTATCAGCTCCAACAATCTGCTGATGCTGTTCCTGGGCATTGAGATGACCAGCGTACCGAGCTACGCGATGGTCGGTTTCTTGAAAGGCCGCCGTACGAGTAGCGAAGCGGCATTTAAGTACGTGGTCTATGGCGCCGGTGCTGCTGGCGTAATGCTCTACGGAATCAGCCTGCTGGCTGGACTGTTGGGAACTGGCAGCTTTCCGGAAATCGCCAGCCGATTGGCTCTGATCATCACTGAGACTCCGTTGAAGATGGATGCGACGTTGATGACATTGCTCCTCTCAATTGTGATGATTCTGGTTGGAATCGCGTTCAAGCTGTCAATTTTCCCGTTCCATTTCTGGTGTCCAGATGCGTTCGAAGGAGCAGCTGCGGAAGTCGCTGGTTACCTTTCAGTCGCTTCCAAAGGTGCCGCATTTGCTGTCCTGGTGCGATTTCTGTTAGCCCTGATGGGGGTCAGTGAACTCGAAACAAGCAGGTTGTCGCCGGTCTTCTTCTACCTCGGACTGGGATTGGGAGTGATCGCCGCTGTCACCGTGACGTTCGGCAATCTGGCGGCCTATTCTCAAACCAACATCAAACGCATGCTGGCCTATTCAACGATCGCTCACGCGGGATATATGTTGATGGCGGTGTCAGCAATGATGGTTTCCTTGAACGCGGTCCACAGAGTCCCCGATCCAGACGCCCGCTGGGCCTTGGCGATCAGCGCTGTCGAAGGTTTGCTGTTCTATCTGTGGGTCTATATGTTCATGAACCTCGGAGCGTTCGGTATCGTAGCGGTGATTCGAAACGAATCCTTCAGCGAAGAAATCAAGGACTACAGCGGGTTGTGGACCAAATCCCCCGTGCTTGCGGTGTCGATGGCATTTTGTTTGTTCAGCCTCGTAGGATTACCACCATTTGGTGGATTCTTCGGTAAACTGATGATTTTCTCATCGCTGTTGCAAGCCGGGTCGATTCACTGGGCCATGTATGCAATCCTGGTGATTGGCGGTCTAAACACCGCAGTCAGCCTGTTCTATTACGTCCAGGTGTTGCGGGTGATGTTTATTGAGACAGTCAAGCCGGACGCACGTCCGGTGAAAGTGGAATTCGGATCGAGTACCGGGCTGTTTGTGTTCGGCCTGGCGGCACTTGTGCTGCTGACCGGCATGTTCCCCGACCCACTGCAGCGGGTCGCCCACAGCGTGGCGACTACCCTCTTTCCGTAATGATACGGTGCACGGTTCAGAATCAGACCTTTGAGTGCGGCGATAAGTAGTGCAACAGCCTCATTTGAGCCCGCGAACAGCATAGAACGCAGATGTCAGTCGTCTAATTAGGTTGACTTTGAGCGTATTGAAATTGTCCGAAAGTCGCCTCATCCGAGGCATGTTTTGATCTCCCTTGGGACTCGCAAGAGACATGGCCGAAATCGATCCCCAGCAACTGAATTCTCTATTCGTACGACTTCACCGCAGCCTTCTGCAGTACGTCGGCGAATGCTGGCCGTGGTCTGACGAGGTCAGCGAAGAGGACAAGCACGCTCGCCACGTTTTGACGCAATCGCTGGCTTCGCAACGTAGAAGTGCGGATCAGCTGGCAAACGCGTTGGAGCAGATCGGCTGGGTGATTAGTTTTGGTGGCTATCCCACAGCATTTACGGATTTACAATACCTGTCGCTGAAGTACCTGCTGAAGCAGGTCGTCATTTCTCAGATGGAAATTGTTAAATCGTTTGACAAAGCGACGTCAGTCTATCCCGACAGCCCCTTGCTTAAGCACATTGCCGACAGTGAACGATCCATCTTACAGGCCGTTCAGAATCTCTCCGGCCCGAAACTGGCAGTCGCGACCGTTTCCTGAACTGATGACCACGACCTTCGAACCCGCATTAACCCCAATTCCAATCGAAGCTCGAAAGTCAATGACGTCGGATGACTTGCTGAGACTGCCGAACGAAAAACACTTCGAACTGATCGATGGCAATCTGGCAGAACGTAAAACAGGTAACGAATCGTCTGAGATTGCGACCTATCTGGGTGGACTCATCAGTCTTTTTTGTCGCAAGAATCGCCTCGGACGGGTCTGTGGGGCGGATGGCGGCTTCATTTTCCTGCGTGACGGCAAAGAAAATGTTCGCCGGCCGGATATCTCGTTCTTCAAATCTGGCCGCTTGCCCGCCGGCCAGTCGTGGGCCAAAGGCTACGAAGGTATTGCCCCGGACCTGGCTGTGGAAGTCCTGTCGCCGAACGATCTCGCTTCAGAAATTGACGTCAAAATAGAAGAATATCAGACAGCCGGCGTGCGACTGATCTGGATCGTCAATCCCACGAGCCGCACCGTGACTGTATTGCGTCTGGACGGAAGCATGAGTCGTCTGCACGAAGCCGAACAACTGAATGGCGAGGATGTGCTCCCGGGATTTGCGTGTTCAATTGCCGAAATCCTTGAGCTTCCGCCGATCGCATAGCCCAGGTGTGACACACGAATGATTGACTGGGAGTCTCGTTTATTGTTAAGGTTCACAAACCATTGAGCTGCATCTGCTGTCGCTCGGCCTACCTCTTGCGGAGTAAGAGGTCTACTTTTTTTAATTCAGCTCGCTGAGCGTGAAGGGTTTGCGCATGGAATGGGTCGATACCCACGCTCATGTTCAGGAAGAGGCATTCGATCCTGACCGATCTGAGGTGTTAAAACGGGCTCGAGAAGCGGGTGTGTCGACGACGATCGTCGTCGGATTTACCGTCGACAGCAGCCGGAGGGCGGTAGAATTGGCCGTCCAATATCCAGAACTGCGGGCTGTCGTTGGAATTCAGCCAAACTACGTGCAAGAGGCGCGGCCTGCAGATTGGGAGACAATTCTCGAATTGTCGCGTGCTCCTCACGTCGTGGGAATTGGTGAAACGGGTCTCGATCTCTATTGGGACACTTGCCCCATTGCCTTACAGATCGAATATTTCCAACGTCATATTCAGCTTTCTCGCGACACGGGGATGCCGTTCGTCGTGCATTGCCGGAATGCCGAACAAGAGGTCGTTCAAGTCCTGCAGTCAGCGGCTCACGAGGGGCCCTTAAATGGTGTAATGCATTCCTTTACGGGAACTCTGGAAACGGCTCAGGCCTGCTTGGACATCGGCATGTGCCTTTCTTTCGCGGGGATGGCGACATTCAAAAACAACCATGCACTGCGCGCTGTTGCCGTGGCTACGCCATCTGATCGGATCCTGGTTGAAACCGATTGCCCTTATCTGGCTCCCACACCACACCGAGGCAAACGCAACGAGCCGGCCTTTGTCCGCAATACCGCGGATTGTCTGGCAATTGCGCGCGGAGTCTCATCCGAAGAGTTCGCAGCATTGACCACCGAGAACGCCCGGCGCGTGTTTCGCTTGAAATGAGCCGTGGCCGGGCCCAAAAATACCGCTATTAAAAACTGCGGGATCTAGCAAGAAGTCAAAGATTCTGAGGGCAATCCGAGTTCGCACTTTACTTTCCTCTAAGGAGCAGTCTATCCTATAGGTAAGTTTGGATGGATATGAGCTGCTCGATTTCCCTCCGTGTTTGATCCCACCACCCCATTGTCAGCTCATTCCATTTTGCGTGGTATTCTTTGCCTGATTGGTGAACCCCTGCAGCTGATTGATTGTTTGAAACACGCTCGACAGGCAAAACGCCTTTTAGAGTGTATTCATAGCAATTCACGGCGGCAGAGTGATCCGTTGGCTGCGCTCGCGAGGTGATTGATGAGTTTTCTTCAGTTTGACGGCTGGATTTCCCGGTTTTCGGTCGTGTTGCTGGCCTTGGTCACATTTTTGACCGTGTCGCAGTCTGGCGTGGCCCAGGACGCCAAACCGGCCGAGGTCGCGCCGGTCAGTTTCTATCGACAGGTTCGTCCCGTCATTCAACGGCATTGCTCCGGTTGTCACCAACCCTCCAAAGCCGGCGGCAAATTGATCGTGACTTCGTTCGAAGCACTTGCCAAAGGTGGTGAGAGCGGGCCGGGAATCGTACCGCACAAACCGGCAGAGAGCTCACTGGTCGAAGTCATTTCAGGCGAAAAGCCGAGAATGCCGCTTAAGGCCGATCCTTTGAAAAAAGTGCAGGTCGAACTGATTACGCGCTGGATCGCCGAAGGGGCCAAAGACGATACCCCGATGGCTCTGCAGGACAACATCAGCGCCGAGCATCCCCCGGTCTACACAAATCCGCCTGTCATTACGGCGCTCGCTTATTCACCCGACAGCAAACTGCTGGCGGTCTCTGGTTTCCGTGAAATCCTCGTGCACAACGCCGACGGCAGCGGATTGGTCAAGCGACTGGTTGGCCGATCACAACGAATCGAATCACTGGCATTCTCACTGGATGGAAAAATTCTGGCTGCAGTGGGCGGGACTCCGAGTCTGTTTGGCGAAGTTCAGTTCTGGAACACTGCGGATTGGACAGAACGAAGTGCCAGTTTTGCCTCGGACGTGATGTATGGTGGATCGTTTTCTGACGACAGCAAGACGTTCGCCTGTGGTGGGGCGGACAACAGCATTCGCCTCATCAAAGTCGAAGATATGACACTCTTGAGGAAGCTCGATCCGCACTCGGATTGGGTCTTGGGGACTGGTTTTTCCGTTGACGGCAAGAATCTCGTTACGGTCAGCCGCGACATGGCGATGAAACTCTCCATTGTTGAGAACGGCCAGTTCGTCGATAACATCACCAGTATCACTCCGGGCGCCCTGAAGGGCGGCTTAATGGCCGTACGACGACATCCTTTACGGGATGAATTCCTCACAGGAGGGGCCGATGGTGAACCAAAGCTCTATAAAATGATCCGGACACAAGTGCGAATGATTGGAGACGATTTCAATCGAATCCGGGGGTATGCTCCTTTGCCCGGTCGAATCTTCACGTTGGATTTCAATACCGATGGCTCTAAATTCGTGGTCGGCTCCAGCGCTGCGATGACCGGTGCCGTCAGAGTTTACAATACGGAAGATGCAAAGCTGTTATTTGAACTTCCAGGTCATTCTCGCGGCGTGTTTTCGGTTGACTTTCGCCCGGATGGTGCCCAAATCGCCACAGGTGGCTTTGACGGTACAATTCGTCTGTTCGATGCCAACACCGGATTGCTGGTGAAGCAGTTCGTACCAGTTGTGATCAGCCCGGCAGTCGCGTCACAAAAGTAAAATAGAGGAAGAGGATACTCATGCGCTTCAGTGGTTGGATGGCATGTCTGTTGGCAAGTGGGTTGCTCGGTTTGTCGGCCTTCGCGCCCGCAGCCGATTCCCCCAAAGCAGATGCGAAAGTGGATGTGGTCGAACTGCAGGTTCAGCCGGCCAGTCTAGAACTGAAGGGGGCTCGCGATGCGCGTCGAGTTCTGGTCAGTGGAAAGACCGCTGACGGAAAAATCATCGATCTGACTCCGGATGCAACGTTTACCGTGACCGGTGCCGCAACATTGGATGAGGACCACTTCGTGGTGCCGAAATCAGTAGGTGACGCGTCACTGAACATCACCTACAACGGTAAGTCAGCAACGGTCCCCATTAAGGTCCTTGACGTCGCGGATCCTCCGGTCAGCTTTATCCGGGAGATTGTTCCGGTCATGACCAAGAGCGGTTGTAATGCCGGAGCTTGCCACGGTGGCCAACAGGGGAAAGCGGGCTTCAAGTTGTCGTTGCGGGGTTATGATCCCCAATATGATTATGCCGCCTTGACCGACGACCTCGCGGGGCGCCGATTCAATCGGGCCAGTCCTGAGCAAAGCCTGATGCTGCTGAAGCCAACGCAGGGCGTACCCCACGAAGGTGGCTTCCTGTTTGATGAGGATTCTCGTAATTACCACTTGATCCGACGCTGGATCGCCGAAGGTTGCCAATTTGACAATGTGGAGCGCGTTCAAAGTCTGGACTATTTACCGAAAGGCATTCTTCTGGATGCCGTGGGCCAGAAACAATCGCATATTGTCTTCGCCAGGTTCGCGGATGGCACGTCGCGAGACGTTTCACGTGATGTCGTCTATGAAACCAGCGACTTTGAAAAGGCGACGGTTGATAAGGTCGGAAACGTCACGGCAATCCGACGTGGTGAAGCCAGCATTCTGATCCGCTACGAAGGGGCCTTTACGACGAACGTCTGTTCGGTCCTGGGCAAGCGTGACGGATATGCCTGGAAAGATTCACCCGAATTCAACTTTGTCGACACACACATCAACAACAAACTCAAGCGGTTGAAGATTCAGCCCGCGGAACTTTGTACCGACGCGGAATTCCTGCGACGGATCATGATTGATCTAACCGGCGAACCACCGACTTCGGAAGAAACGCGGGCCTTCCTGACTGACACCCGCGAATCGCGGGCCAAGCGGAGTGCCAAGGTTGAAGAGTTAATCAACAGCCCCAGCTTCATCGACTACTGGACGATGAAATGGAGCGATCTGCTGATGAGCAATCGCAAGTTCATTACCGAGAAGGGGGTCTGGAGCTTCCGCAACTGGATCCGCAACGCCATTGCCACGAACATGCCTTACGATCAGTTCGTCTCTGACTTGATCACGGCCAACGGAAATACGTTTGAGAACCCGGCCGCCAACTATTACCGGATTTCACGCGAACCGAAACTGGTCATGGAAAACATGACCCAAGTCTTCATCGGGACGCGTTTCATGTGCAATCAGTGCCACGACCATCCGTTCGAACGCTGGACTCAAACTCAGTATTATGAACTGTCCGCATTCTTTTCCGGTGTTGGCCGCAAGCCGGGTCCGTCCGCCGAAGAAGAAGTCATCTTCAGTCAACCAAATGCCCAGGTGGTCATGCACCCGAAATCGGGCAAACCCATTGCGGCCGCATTTCCCTATACCCATGCTGGTATCGACGCCAGCCTGACTGATCCTCGGGAAAAGCTGGCGCAGTGGCTGGTGTCTAAAGAAAATCCTTACTTCGCCAAAAGTCTGGCCAATCGCTATTGGAGTTATTTCCTCGGCCGCGGAATCATTGATCCTGTCGACGATATCCGCCAAAGTAATCCGCCAATCAATGGCGAACTGCTGGACGCTTTGACTAAGGATTTTCTGGATCACAATTACGATTTGAAGCATCTGGTGCGGACCATTGTCAGTTCGCACACCTATCAACGCAGTATTCAAACCAATGATTTCAATCGTGACGACAATGTGAATTTCTCACACGCTTCGCCCCGTCGATTGGGTGCCGAGCAGTTGTATGACGCAATCATGGCCGCAACCGGCAGCCCAGGTTCAATTCCGGGTGTTCCGGCTGGCTTCCGGGCGACTCAGTTGCCAGACGGCAAGGTCGACCTCAGCTTCCTCGACATGTTCGGTCGCCCGCCACGCGAGTCTCCTTGCGAATGCGAACGAACCAGCGAAGTGAGTCTGTCACAGACTCTGAATCTGATCAATGGGCCGACAATTGGTGATGCCGTCGCACACCCACAGGCCTTGATCGCGCGATTGATCAGCCAGAAGGCTGATAATAAGAAAATTGTTGAAGAAGTCTATTTGTCAGTACTCTGTCGCTTTCCGACAGCGGAAGAGCAAAAGCAGGGTGAAGTCTATTTAACCCAGCTTCCGACACAGGCCGAAGGAGCCCAGGACTTGATGTGGGCGCTAATTAACAGTCCCGCATTTCTTTTCAACCGCTAGGTCCACCACAGTACATGCAGAACACCGCCCCGCCGGGAGATCCTTAACGGATTGTCCCGGCGGGGTTTGTTTTTTAGGGGAACCTTGGAACCTGAATCCTGCGGGCCAGGAATGATGCAGGCCCTGTAGTTTGGATCTGAAGTCGAAGTTGGGTATATTATCGTTTTCGCGGCCACGAATGAGTCTTTGCAATATTCAACCCTACGATCAGGCGTCTCGTTCTTAACCGTGCGCAGTATGAATTCATCGTTTTGGCCACACCCAAATTCGCGTGATGAAAATCCATGGGTTCCCTCCTGCTGATGCTTGTGATTGGAATCGGCCTGGCATTCGTTGTCGCCTGCGGTTTTTGGGTGATGTCGGGGGCAGCAGGAGGTGGCTTTCGCATTCAGGCTCCGAATCTCAATGTGTGCCCCCAATGTGGAACACCTCTGGATCCTCAACTTGATCATTGTCCCAAGTGTTCCTTGAGAATCTCTGTTTAAATTCAAATCTCGCTTCAGGAGTTGGTCTGATGTCTGCAAGCAATACCTCTTCCGGTTCCGGCGCGACACGCCGCAACTTCCTGCAATCAATTTCCGGTGTCGCGGTCACTGCTGGTGTTGCGGCCACGACCTGGACAGGATCCGTCCAACCGGCACAGGCTCTCGAACCGATTGTGCGAAATGGAAAGAGCCATCTCAAGCTCAGCCTGGCCGCGTATTCATTTCGGGATCTGCTGGGCGGGAAACAGCCCAAGATGACCATGCTGGAATTCATCGACAAGTGCGCGGAATACAATCTCGACGGGTGCGAGCTGACCAGTTATTGGTTCCCGGAAACGATCACCCCCGATTACCTCATGCAGATCAAGCAGCGGGCATTTCGCCTGGGGTTGGACATTTCTGGCACCGCAATCCGAAACGATTTCTGCCTGCCCGCTGGTGCCGAACGCGACAAGTGGCTGGCCCATACTCGAGATTGGATCAACTATTCCGCCACCTTCGGAGCACCGGTGATCCGCGTGTTCGCGGGAAATGTTGCGAAGGATAGCAACGAAGCAGAAGCAGTCGAACGCTGTGTCGCGGGATTACGCGAAAGTCTGGAACACGCGGCCAAGCAGGGTGTGTTTCTCGCCCTGGAGAATCACGGCGGCATCACAGCGACTGCGGACCAGCTATTGAAGATCGTGAAGCAAGTCGATTCACCCTGGTTCGGCGTGAACTTTGACAGTGGGAATTTTTCCACCGGTGGTGATCCCTACGAGCAATTGGCGCGGATTGCTCCTTACGCGGTGAATGCCCAGCTCAAAACCGAAATCAACATCGGCGGCAAGAAGGTTCCCGCTGATCTGCCACGAATCGTGAAGATCCTGCGCGACGCGAATTTCCGTGGCTATATCGTCCTGGAATACGAAGCCGCCGAAGACCCTCTCGTCGCGGTGCCCCGTCATTTGCAAGAATTGCGTGCGCTGATTTCGTAGAGTTGATGCAGGCGACCGCATGTCCATGTCGCGGAGCACCTGTTAGAGCCTAAGCCGCTGGCCCATGCGGAATGAGACATATGGGACGCATGGGACTTATGAGAGCAATAAGTGCTATCGGTCCCATTAGTCCCATCAATTGCCGTCAGTGCTTGTCTGACAACACAGCGAAAGCTAGACGATCCGGGAGTACCAGGGCGAGGAGGGACTTAAACGCCCGCACATATTCACCGGCAAACTCAAGATGAATCCGATCTAGTCTATGCTAGACGTCCCCCGTACTGGTCTGCGTAGTACTTGAGATAGGCGCCGGACTTGATGCGATGCACCCAATCGGCTCGCTTGATGTACCAGTCGATGGTATCTCGCAGGCCGGTGGAAAACGGGATTTTCGGTTTCCAGCCGAGTTCAGTCTCGGCTTTGGTGCAATCGATCGCGTAACGCAAATCGTGGCCCGGTCGATCTGCCACGTAGCGAATCAAACTTGCCGGCTTGTTCAGAAGACTGAGCAACAGATGCGTGATTTCGAGATTGGTCTTCTCTTCACGACCACCGAAATTATAGACCTCACCCAACCGGCCGCGCCGCAGGGCTGCATCGATACCGCGGCAGTGATCTTCGACGTGGATCCAATCCCGCACATTTGTCCCCTGGCCGTAGACCGGCAGTGCCTGGTCCTGCAGGGCATTCGAAATAAACAATGGAATCAGCTTTTCGGGAAACTGAAACGGGCCGTAATTGTTCGAACAGCGAGTGATCAGGCCGGGGAAGCCAAACGAATGAGAATACGCCCGCACCAGCAAGTCCGAAGCCGTCTTGCTGGCGGAATAGGGGCTGTTGGGAGCGAGCGGCGTCTCTTCGGTGAAGAAGCCCGTCGGCCCCAGACTTCCATAGACTTCATCCGTCGAGACTTGGACAAATCGCGGAACCTGGTGTTTGCGACAGGCATCGAGCAACACCTGAGTTCCCACGACATTGGTTTGAATGAACGGTCCGCTGTCCTGCAGACTGCGATCGACATGACTTTCGGCCGCGAAATTGATCACGGCATCAAACCGATCTCCCGCGATCAAGTCGTCGACGAAGGCGTCATCCGCAATGCAACCCCGAACAAATCGATATCGCGGATCACTCGCGATATCGGCCAGATTTTCGAGATTCCCCGCATAGGTCAGTTTGTCGAGATTGACGACTTCCTGATCCGGATACGCGTTGAGCTGCAAACGAACAAACGTCGAGCCGATAAACCCACACCCGCCCGTGATGAGAATGCGTTTCATTGCGATCCCTGAAACCAATCGTTGGAGTTCCGGCTTTCGTCTGCTGCCGACCGCCCACGTCGCACCACCGCAAATCCACATACAGATCTTGTCACTGCGACATCCGCGTAACAGGGGTCAGGTCTTCAAAGTTTTGAAGACCTGACCCCGAATTCGCGAACCTGTTGTTCGTGCCTTCGGTTATTCTGCTTCGCCTTCCGTCGCCGGGTTCCCTTCAGATTCCATATCCGTCACTTCAGGCTCCAGATCTGTCTTCGCGGACTCGTCCGTCAACAGAGCGGGCTCGCCGCCAGTCGTGGTCACCGTCGTCAACGGAGGCTCGACGACATCCGCGACAGTGATGTCTTCACTTGGAACTCGTGCGATCGAAGCAACCGTATCGCCTTCTTCCATGCGAATGATCGTGACACCTTGTGTGCCGCGGCCGATCTGGCTGATATCTCGAACCCGAACTCGTTGAATCTTCCCCTGGCTGGTGACCATCAGCACTTCGTCATCAACCGTGACGCCGATCACATCGACGACTTTACCATTACGAGCCGTCGTCTTGATATTGATCAAACCCTTGCCACCGCGTCGTTGCCGGCGATAACGCATGCCACTCTTTTGAGCTTCTTCACCTTCACCCTCGACATCATCAGGCTCATCGACAACCACAGGCTCATCAGGTGTCGCTTCGTCCTCGACAACACTTTCAGGGTTCTCTGGATCGACGACCGGTTCCGCGACAATGATCGGCTCTTCGAATCCAAACGGAGTACGCTTGCCGTATCCGTTTTCACACAGCGTCAACAAATCCATGTCTGGATTTGCAACTACCATTCCGACAACTTGATCGCCCTTGGTCAGTTTAATGCCCTTCACACCGCGGGTATTTCGCCCCATGCTGCGGGCATCGGATTGCGCGAACCGGATTGATTTTCCGGCGGCCGTCGCCAACAGAACATCGTCCGTTGGAGTCACGATCACGACATCGATGAGTTCATCGCCTTCTTCCAACTTGATGGCGATAATGCCCCCCTTTTGAGGCCGGCCGTAAGCCGACAGGGGCGTCTTTTTGATGATGCCCTTACGAGTGGCCATCAACAATTGCCGAACGGCATCGAATGTCCGCACCGCCAGGCAACTGAAGATCTTTTCGTCTTCGTGAAGTTGCAACAGATTAACCAGTGCCCGGCCCTTGCTGGTCCGGCTGAGCAACGGCAGGTCGTACACCTTCTGCCAGAAGACTTTGCCGCGAGTCGTGAAGAACAGCAGATAATCGTGCGTGCTGGCCACGAACAAGTGCTCAATTGGATCGTCTTCTTCCGCCTTGACGCCGGTGATCCCCCGACCGCCGCGGTTCTGGGCCTGATAAGTATCCAGTCCCATTCGTTTGATATAGCCGCGATGACTGAGCGTCACGACCATCGTTTCTTCGGTAATCAAGTCCGCTCGATCAACGTAGCTCAGTTCCTCATCAGTGATCGTCGTTCGTCGCGGATCGTTGTATTTCGCCGCCAGCATTTCCATTTCGCCGCGAATAATCGCGAGGATATTGGCTTCGTCCGACAGGATTCGGAGGTATTCGAAGATTTCCTCGAGCAACTTGCCAAACTCTTCGCCCAGCTTGTCGCGTTCAAGACCAGCCAGCGAGCCCAACTGCATCGCGACGATGGCTTCCGCCTGTGTTTGAGACAGCGTATAAGCATCGGCAACGCCACGTTCGCCTTGAAAGGCACCATAGCCTTTCTCGCCCAGCGCCCGGGCGATCAACTCGCCCGGCACTGTGATCTTTTGCAGTTCTTCGCGAGCGACAGCCCGACTGGGCGCCTTGCGAATCGTGCTGATCACTTCGTCGATATTCAATTGCGCGATCAGCAATCCTTCGACGGTATGTTTTCGCTTACGTGCTTCCGCCAGCAAGAATTCCGTACGACGGCGAATCACATCGACCCGATGCCGCAAGAATTCCTGCAAAGCCTCTTTCAGAGTCAATGTCTGCGGCCGGTTCCCCACCAGTGCCAGCAGAATGACACTGAAGGTCTGCTGCAACGGAGAGAACTGATACAGCTGGTTCAGCACAACTTCTTTGTCGGCATCGCGTTTCACGACAATATGCAGACGAACCTGCCAGGCGGGCAGGGTTC
>JAQGHT010000042.1 GCA_028291565.1 Planctomycetaceae bacterium
TCGCCGCTGCCCTTGTTCTTGGAGGTCGCGGGCGTTTTCAATGCTTCGGCGGCGGCGGCTCGTTTGGCATTCACCAGTTCCCATTTCAAAATCCGCTGATACCAGATTAAACATTCGGCCGCCAGCATGCGATCGGCATCGCGATTGATCTGCTGATTCTCAAGCACTTTTTGAAATCGTTGTTTCGCGGCCGGAAAGTCCTGCTTCAAGAACAGGACTCGGCCTTCGAAGTATTCGACAATTTTGGGGTTATTGAATTCCGGTTTGTACCGGTTCACCTGCTGTTCGGCCAAAACCGCATTATTCGCTTCGAGTGGAATTCCAACAGCCAATCTTAACAACGCTCCGCGCTGCTCCCCGCCTTTGGTCACCGCCAAGGCTTGATTCACGACCGCCACGGCATCACCCACTCGCTTTGATTTCGCCAGATACAAAGCCAGTTTCGCCACGTATTCGGGATTTTCGGGATGCTTGGCGATCAAGTCCGTCAAGATTTTCTCGTTCTCGGCGGAGGGTGGCGCCTGCCAGACGGCTTCCGCAAGCATCAATTCCATCGCAGGATCACCAGGGTGCTCCGAGACCGCCTGTTGGGCTGCAATAATTGCCGCTGAGGCTTTCCCCAGCATCAATTCGACCAGCACCCGTAATTCGATGATTTCCGGGCTATCAGCCTTCAATTCCGTGAAACGCTGCAACAAGTGCTGTGCGGAATCAGCCAGTTTGCCTCGAATGGCCCAGTTCAACAGCTCCTTGATCAAATCAGGATCTTTCGGGGCCACCCGCTCGAGTTTTTCCAGCAGCCGTTCCGCAATGACGATTTTCTGTTTTCGAAGCTCTTCTTCTCCGGGGTTCGGCGCCTGTTGAAGGCCATCAACTGCGAAATGCAACGCGCTAAACATAAACTCTGGCGTGTCATCGATTAATGTCATTCCCAATTCGAACGCCTGGATTGCATTGCGGATTTCGGGCGGCTTACGTTGCGTGAAGGCCCGCGTCGCAAAGAATGCGATGCCCGGTGATGACTTGCTCACTGCATACAGTTTGATCAATTCGTTGACCGCATCTGACTTTCCATCGCCCAATTGCAGAACGAGGTTATACCCCTGGTATTTCGTCTCTGATGGGGCCATTCCAATCGCTTCGCTGATCTGTTCTCGAGCTGCTTTGGACTGTCCAACCGCCTGCAATGCGATCGATTTCAGATAGTGCCCCTCGGCGGAATCTTCTTTGGCCAATGCTTCAATCGCCATTCGCGGCCGGTTGATCTGCAGCATTTTGCGCGCTTCTTCGACGCGAGCCGAATTCCCTTTTCCTCCACGATTCAAGAAGACAACGACTACCAGTAAGCCGACGATCGCGCACGTCACCACGGTTTGCAGGCGACTGAGACGCGGAATTTTGAACTGTGGAATACGGAATCGCCTCGACGTGCTTGCACCAGCCACCGGTAACTCGGTGGTCTGAGGTGCCGTCTGGGGTGAGGACTGATTCAGGGTCTGCGTTTTTTTGCGTCGTGACATGTAACGTCTTTCGCGCGGCGGCTTCACGATTGGTTGCTGACTCGTCACCAGATATTGTAGCAACTCATTGATTAGACAGACTATAATCCACGAGAGCAGTGATTCATCGACAGTCCCGATCGAACCAGTCCAGTTCCGTATCAAATGTCAGGAAAGCCATGTCCGCGATCTCCAGTGCCGCGCTTCTGCGTCAGTTGAACTGGCGCTACGCCACCAAGAAATTCGACCCCGCGCGAAAAATTTCGGTCGACGACTGGCAGGCTTTGGAGCAAGTTCTGGTACTGACGCCGTCCTCGTTTGGGCTACAGCCCTGGAAATTTGTAGTCGTCACGGATCCCGCACTGCGGCAACAACTTGTAGCACATTCCTGGCGGCAATCTCAGGTCACGGAGGCGTCCCACCTGGTCGTCCTGGCAATCAAGAAGGACTTGGGTGAGCCTGAAATTGACCGCTATCTGGCACGGATCGCCGAAGTACGGGCGGTCGCTTTGGAGTCGCTGGCCGGTTTCCGCAAGATGCTGATTGGCAGCTTGGTCCCGCCCAAGGACTTCGACATCAACGAATGGGCAACGCGTCAGGCATACATTGCCCTGGGTAGTTTCATGACAGCCGCGGCAGTGATCGGAATCGATACCTGTCCAATGGAAGGGATTGATCCGGCGAAGTACGATCAGGTGCTGGGTTTGGACACCTTGGGATACGCGACGGTCGTGGCCTGTCCGGCAGGCTATCGAGCTCACGACGACAAATACGCGGCAATACCAAAGGTGAGATTCAAGACGGATGACGTGATCTTAAGAATATAATTCTCTGAGACAGAGAAGGATGGCTCTACGCCAATAACCCGTTTCATCAGCGCTGAAAGTGACTTCGAGCCCATACACAATGAATTCGCGGTGCCGTAAACCATAGATTGCTCCGCGGAGCGACAACGGAAGAAAGTTGTAAGTCTTAACCCACGGTCGACGACTCTGTTGCCCCGTAAATCATGAGGATCCAAGTCGCGTCACCCAGGCGCGACCCGATTGCGCAAAGAGATTCGCAATAGACCTAAAAAGGGTTGCCGGCGCGGCGTGCCATGCATGTCTTCTTGCATCACTTAACTTCTGTCGAAACTGTCCAGTCCTCGAATTCATCCACGGGAATGGTTTTTCGAATCGCGTTCAATCGCTCTTCCAGCGGCTCTTTTCCCGCGTGAATCTCCACCGTGATTTCCGCCGCCCATAATGGAATTCCCCCGATTTCCGCGACGTCCAGTTTCACTAAATCTTTCTGGGTCGTCACGATTGAGCAGGCCTGCATCTCGGTCGCCCATGTCTGCAGTCGATCCACATCCTCTCGTGTGTAGCGATGATGATCCGGGAAGATTTGAAATGTTTCAGCCTCGATCTTCAGACCTTGCTGCGCGAGGAGTTGACGAAATGCGGCTGGGTTTCCGATTCCACAGAAGGCTGCTATCCGTCGTTGCTGATGAGTCGCAGCATCTCGAATTTGTTCCCAGCTGTAAGTCTCGCCCCTGGAATTGACCAACTGGTGCGACGGAAAGCTAACTTCCAGACAGGCGTCCGTTCCACGGATTTTGAGCAATCGCTGTCGAATGCTGTGGACACTTTCCGCAGACACTTGATCGACGCGAGTGAGCACGATGATGTCGGCACGTCGCAGCGCCGACAGGGGCTCTCTCAGAAAACCGCGCGGTAAGAGTGCACCGAATCCCCACGGATTCGTGGCATCGATCAACACAATGTCGAGATTCCGTGCCAGGCGGCGGTGTTGGAATCCATCATCCAATATCAGCACTTGACTTTCTAATTCCTGGATTGCGATTTCGGCGCCAGCGATTCGATCCGGGTTCTGCAGATGCGGCACGTCAGGGCAGAGTAAATTCAAGACTAGTGCTTCATCGTTCACCGCACCGGGATCGGCGCCATATCCTCGGCTGAGAAACGCAACACGCGTCCCGTGCTCGCGAAACCAGCGCGCGATAAAGGCCGCGAACGGAGTCTTTCCGGTCCCGCCGGCCGTCAAGTTGCCGATACTGATGACTGGGACTGCAACCCGCGTTTCCTTCAGCCAGCCTGTGCGAAACCCCAAGGCCCGAAGTTCAACTCCAGCAGCATACCCACAGGCCAGGCAACTGAGACCCAGGCGTCCGAGTGCCGCTCGCCAGCCGGTGAGTTCTCCTGACACCAACTGGCGATGCAACGCTTCATTCATGCCTAGCACTTCCCTACGAGAATCGGTTCGCCCACCGACCATTCGCGACCGTCGCGATGGACCCGATGATAGAGCGTATCTCGTTCGACTGGCACACGCCCGGCTTCGAGGATCAGACGATGGATCTGATCGACGGTCATGCCTTCAGGCGTTTTCGCACCCGCGTCGTGGTAAATCAATTCGTGGACCACAGTCCCATCCAGGTCATCTGCGCCAAAACTCAACGCCACCTGGGCAATCTTCTCACCAAGCATGATCCAGTAGGCTTTGATGTGATCAAAGTTATCGAGCATGATCCGTGACAATGCCATCACCGCGAGGTCCGTCTGGCCGCTCGGTTTACGGATGTGATCCAAACCTGTGTTTTCCGGATGGAAGGCCAATGGAATAAAGGTTTGAAACCCGCGGGTCTGGTCTTGCAATTCCCGCAAACGGCATAAGTGATCGACACGATGACGTGGCTCTTCAATGTGTCCGTAAAGCATTGTGGCGTTGCTACGAAGACCGAGTTCATGGGCTTCGCGATGAATTTTCAGCCACTCTCCGCCATCGGCTTTATGTTCGCAAATCTTGTCGCGAACGTTAGCATGAAAGATTTCCGCGCCACCGCCGGGCATGCTGCCCAGCCCTGCGGCTTTCAACTGTTCGAGAATCCACCGCGTCGGCTGCTTCGTCAGGAAGCTGAACCAGTTGATTTCCACTGCAGTCCAAGCCTTGATGTGAATCTGCGGCCAAGCTTCATGGATGACTCGCACGATATTCAGATACCAGTCGAAATCCTTCTGATGGTGCAGGCCTCCCACCACGTGGATTTCCGTCGCACCGTTTGCCCGAGCTTCTGCGACGCGCTCCCGAATCTGATCGTCCGTGAAAGTGTAAGCTTTGGGCGTTTTCAGGTCGGAACGGAACGCGCAAAAAACACAGCGGTAAACGCAGACATTCGTCGGATTCAAATGAATGTTGGTGTTGTAGTAGGCGAAGTTGCCATTCTTTCGTTCTCGAACGATGTTGGCCAGCCGTCCCAAGGTCAATACATCCGTCTGTTCGGCCAGAAACAGCCCCTCGTCGTATGTCACGCGTTCACCGGCCTCAATTTTCGCCGTAATCGTTTTCAGCATGGCTTGGTGCCCTTTATTTTCGATGCCGCCCCACAGTGCTCTTGCCTGTTATTGATGAAGCTTTAGCCAACCGACTACAACCACAGATCTGCGATTCCCAATACGAGTAGACCCACGCTGATCAGTGAATTGACATGAAAAAATGCCAGGTTCACTCGAGTGAGATCGTCGGGCCGTACCAGCGAATGCTCGTAAATCAACAGGATGGCCACCGCAATCACGCCCACTCCAAAAATGAGGTGCATGTGGGCCTCATACCATAGCCCGCCGAGACACACCAACATCAAAACGTGACTGAGTGCAGCCAGTCGCAACGCACCGGGAACACCCATTCGCGCCGGAATGCTGTGCAATCGCTTCTGGCGATCGAAATCGGCATCCTGACACGCGTAAATGATGTCAAAGCCGCCTACCCAGAAGAAGATGACCGATGCGAGCAACAACGGTGTCGCAGTCACTGTTCCACATAACGCGATCCAGACGGCAATCGGCGACAGCATCAACGCAGCAGCCAGCCAATAGTGGCACCAGATTGTAAACCGCTTTGCGAAAGAATAGCCACACAGGAATGCCAGGACTGGAACGGACAGGACCAGCGGCAGCCAGTTCGGTAAAAACAACAACGTAGAAAGTACGAATCCAACACAACACACCGTCGTAAACACGGTCACTGACGTCACGCTCAACGTCCCTGCGGGAATATGCCGCAGCGCAGTTCGGGGATTACCCGCGTCGATATGCCGGTCGACCAGGCGATTGAATGCCATCGCGGTGCAGCGTGCAAAGACCATCGCCAGGATGATTCCCAGCAAATGCTGAGCCTGAAATGGAACTTGGCGCCAGGCCAGACAGGCCGCCAATAATGCAAACGGCAATGCAAACAGTGTGTGGCTGAAACGGATCATTTCCAGAATCCGCCGCACGTTCAACAACATTTTCGACACAGACACCCGCGACCCCGCCATTTGAAAAGACTGTTCCATGACTCAATTCCACGACCAACTGGCGGCCGTCGCCATAATTAGACTCGCGATATTGTAGTTCGACCACCCGGGCGGCGTCCAATTCACTCGTGGTTCCACCATTTCATCCTGGTAACCGTATGGAAATTCGTTGTTTAACGCGGCTTGCGTCAACCTGACACTGACGATTTCTCCCGAAACTCCTGTGAATATCAAATGGAGATCGGATGAGCCTGTGACTTTGAATTCAAAAAGGCGTTCGCGGAATGCGAAGCCGGAACTGCCGAACTTGGGAACGAGATCGAAGACTTTTTTGGAGCAGTCGCGACGGTTTCTCCCCTGCGACGGAACTGGTTGTCTGAAGAGTTAGGTGCTAGACTTCATCCATCAGCAAGCGTGGATGGAACGCATTCCTTATCATTCCTTGAGGTGCGGCATGGCCGATCAGATTCGCGGCAGGATATTGTCTCAATCAAATCCAGACTTGAACGCCCCGATGAAAAACACATCGGACACCTCAACCGCCACCAACTCCCGGCGTGAATTTCTGCGATCAACGACACTCGCCGCCGCCTCTGGACTGGCGATATCCAGCCACATCGCTCAGGCCGCCGAAGAGAAAAAGCCGCCCGTGCGGATCGCCGTGATGGGATTAAATGGCCGCGGCAAGGGGTTGCTCAATGGTTTTTGTGCGTTCCCGGAAGTGGAAGTCGCCTACCTGTGTGATCCCGACAGCAAGACGATTCCCGAGGCATTGAAGGTTGTCGCCGGCAAAGGAAAACCTGTTCCCAAAGTGGTAACCGATTTCCGCGAAGCGCTGGCCGACAAGCAGGTGACTGCGCTGGTTTGCGCCGCGCCCGATCATTGGCATGCTCTGGCGACCGTGTGGTCGTGTCAGGCGGGTAAAGACGTGTATGTCGAAAAGCCCGTTTCGCACAACATCCGCGAAGGTCAGACAATGGTCGCGGCGGCTCGGAAATTTCAGCGAGTCGTGCAGGCGGGTACGCAGCGCCGCAGTGCATCGGATTTGATCGAAGCCGTCAAATTGATTCGTGAGGGCAAGTTGGGCGACGTCAAAATGGTCCGGACCTGGATTACCAGCGAACGTCCTCAGATTGGCAAGCTTCAGCCCAGCGCTCCGCCCGAGAACCTTGATTTCAATTTGTGGGCCGGCCCCGGCCCCGGAGACGTCTATAAGTCAAACCTGGTGCACTATCACTGGCATTGGCGTTGGGATTATGGAACGGGCGAATGTGGCAACAACGGGATTCATGCCATGGACGTCGCGCGTTGGGGTCTGGGAGTCGAATATCCCGACGTCGTGACTTGTGGCGGAGGAAAATATTTCTTCGACGACGACCAGGAGACACCGGACACGCAGCTTGCGACGTTCGATTTCCCCAATGCCTGTTTGCAATGGGAACATCGGACATGGACCAAACGGGGGATCGACGGTCAAACTTACGGCGTCGAGTTCTATGGTACCGAAGCAACACTATTGGTCAGTAGCAAGGGCTGGCGGATGTTCAAGGACGAAAAGGAAATCCAGAAGCACGATGGTTCCGACATGGAAAGTGCGCACATCAAGAATTTCCTGGACTGTCTGGTCTCGCGTGAAAAACCGAATGGTGATATTGAAATCGCCCACCGGAGTACTCAGCTGTGCCATTTGGCCAACATCGCCTGGCGAACACGTTCCACCGTGAAATTCGACGGCGTCAAGGGCGAGATCATCGACAATCCGGCTGCGGCCGCACTGATGGGGCGGACTTATCGGAAGGGATTTGAGCTGCCGGTAGTGTAAGTTGTAAGCAGTCCGGAAATCCAATCCGAAAGATTTATCTTGTTCCCGGCCACGACGGGGTCTTTTTCAACACCTCTTGACGGGATCAAACGTCTCGTTCTTCGCCGTGTCCATTATCGAATGAACCTCGCGCAACCCTCGCTATTGTCGTTTATCAATGACCAGGATCAGACAGTTTGATTCAATTACGACGGCACGCCGGACCGCAGAAAAAAGATCATAGACCAAATCCGATCAATTTCCCCGCGTTCGATCACTTCCAATGGTTTCAGACCGTCGAACGCACTATTTGGGGCTTGCAGCCACGATCCGATCGCGTCCTTGTGCATGATCTCTGAAAGAGCGTTGGTTAGCCGCAGAAGTTCATTCAACATTAAGGCATTTCCGGGCCGGCTTTGGGTTTCTCCACCTTTGGTTTGCCCAAAGTGATCAACTCGTCCAGCTTCTTCGGGTAGAACTCCTTGTTCTCGGATTTGATTTCATTCGGAGCTCGTTGATACCCTGTCTCGGGATTTAAAAGTTTTTTCTGGAACTCGCGGATGTCTTTTTCGTCCCGAGAATGACCTTCGACTCGGATTTCGCCGGGTTGACGCTGAGAAGGAGCTTTGATGTTGAGTTTGGCGAGATAGATCCGGTCTGTCGCTGGCAACAACTTCTGGAACCGCTTGAATTCTTCAAGAACGTTCGCGTCTTCATTCGACCAGCTCTCCAACAATTTCGCCGAATCAATTGTCGGTTGGCCTTTTTTCACGCTGTCCTGGAGTACTCCGATTTTTTCCGCGGTTGAGGCAATTGACGCGTCGAGGCTCGACAGTCCCATCCAATAGGCGAGGATAATTATGACAGCCAGTCCGGCGCCGCCGATTGCCAGCTGCCGCTTTCTCTCGCGTGACGAATCAGGCTTGATCACCGGCTTGCGTGGCGCCAGAAAGTCGAACGATTGAAGCGTTGGCTGCGTCTGTGAGCAAACGCTGCCGACGACACCTGCGAATCCAGATTGCTGCCCGATGAATTGCAGACTGTCGGGTGCAGTTTTGACCAGCGAGAAGGGGTTGACCGTGCGAATTACGATTTGCAGCCGCTTTTCGAGGGCCACGGCAAGACCGGGAAAATCTGCTTCAGCACCCAGTAGAACCCCTTTGGTCAACTTGAGTCCCAGATTCAAATTCTGAAACGAAATCAAGCCGCGACTGATTTCGGTCAAAATGACGGCGGTCTGTTGTTCAGGATTATCGTCCGCCAGCCGCGCCGCGTGCGTGAAAATCAGTTGCCCCAACCAGGTGACGGTGATCTCGACGCGTTCTCCATGCCGCCCAATGATCAGCGTCGCCGATTTCGGATCGGTCTCTTTCTCGTTTTCAATTCGAGTGACCAGCTCTGCCGCCCCGACGGGGCTGAGGCGCAGTGCCACCAATTCCCGTTGAGCTCCGGTCACAAATTCCCGGATTGCGGTGACCATAGCCAACGGCACCATGGCCAGCAGGACTTCTCGTGTGAGGGTTCCCTCGCGCTTGGGCAACGGAATGAAATCCAACGACAATTCATCTAACGACAACGAGGACTTCGCCGCCGCCTGAAACCGAACCATCACCGGCAATTCGTCATCGGGAACGTCCGGCAATTCCAGACGACGCACGACGACGCTTTCGCGAGGCAGGGTCACCACAATCTGGCGAGTATTGATGTGTTTTTCGGCCAGGAAGAGGGAAAACCATTCCTTCAATTCCGGCTGCGAATGGCCGCTGGGTTGTGGCAATTCAAACACGTGGCGAACTTGAATTGTGTTCCCTGTGGTTTGAACATCAAGGCCCCGCAGACACTGCGGATCCCATTCAATGGCAAGCAATTCAGGCATGGTGGAGATTGGGATGGTCTGAAGGAAAAATGGAAAGACCTGTGTTTACGAAAGTCGAAACTCTCTCCGCGTCACTTGCTGACAGGTGGAGCTTGCGGCACCGTGTATCCGCGTCCCAAATCCGTCAGGTCTCTGAAGAAGATCGGTTGTGGCGGATTCTGGGTGGCGTCCAAAATGGCCTCAATCCGCACCACAGGTCCACCCGAGTCAAAATGCCCGATGACCTGCATGCGAAACACATCACCCTTGCCCGTGATGAACGGATCCAATTGAGCCAGAGTGGCCAGGTCCAGGATTCCATCTGTATACAACCAGGATGTATTAGACCGTTTGCTGTCAGATTCCGACAGCGGTTCGCCATTGGCTCCACGCAATTGCTTACTGACAATTTTCTGGACAATGTCTTCAGTAATGTTCGGCAAACCGATCAGGACTTCGCGGTGCGCCTGATTGATGTTGATTCGCCCCTCAACAAATTGTTCACTGCCGTTAATACTCAGGAAATCCAACAACTTGGGCAGATAGCCTGGAATCGCTGACACGTCATCTTTCCAGGGACTGTCGAGCGTCTGTGTCGTACCGTCGATCATCCCTTTCACTTGTGCGCCGATCAAATTGTAAATCGACGTGATCTTGTTCGGACCACCACCCGCGAGATTCATTCCACCTCGAGTGACTGTCCCCGCCTGACCCGCCATCGCCTGCCCAGCTAATTGAGCCAGCTGAGCCAGTTGCTGGGTATTAATGCCGGCCGCGGCGGCACTCGGAGCTCCCCCGCCTCCACTGGAACGGCCAGCCCCTGAACTGGTACTGCGCCCGCCCCCTGAATTGCCTCCCGCTGGACTGCCACCCCCTGAATTTCCAGTACCACCCGTTCCGCCAGTTCCGACGCCCGACGCCGCGATCACAGGAACAGGCCCGTATAATCGATAGGCGACGATGAACTTGGCGGAATCCTCATCAAAGGCATCCACCAATGAGTCATAGAGTGCATCCAGCGTATTCTTGTTGACATCAATCCGGAGCGCCCGGTCGGGTTGCAGATTCAATTCGCGGCTGTGGACGGTTAAATATGCAGCCCAGCCGCGATCCAGCATGCCGTCGGCATTATCGAGGGGCGGGGTGAGTGGCCCATCGTTTTCATTAGGATCCAGCAGCCCATTGCGATTGGCGTCTTCTCCAAACAAGAGTTGCGGAGTGATCCCACGGATCAACAGCAATTCGTCCAGAGTTTCAAGAGGCTGATTTTTGCATTCGTAGGGCGGGTTGAGCGATTGATAGATTTCATTCTCGGCGCCATGTTCCCGTTGGTCGTCATCCTCATCAATCCAGTCAAAAATGGCCTCGGAGATTTCCAGGGTCATCCCCGGCAGGCCCATCAAAGGATTGGCCAATGTGGTGTCGGTGCTTCCGCTTGAGGAATCCGTTGAAGATGATCCTGAGGCCGTGCCTGCGTTTGCGGTGCCAGTTGCCGCCGCAGCGGCATCGGCCGCAGCCTGCAGTTTCGCGACGGTGTTCAGGTTCAGCTTGGACGATTCATCGATCAAGCCGAATCGTACATTTCTCGCGGAGATGTCACCCTCAACCGGCGCAATCACAGTGAAACGTCCTCGTCCCCCCGCCTGTACCGAGTTGATCATCAAATGACCTTGGAACAGTCCAGGGTTATGGAACAGACCGACACTCGCCACATGCGCCCGATTGCTCAGAATGGCGGAGACGAACTCCACGCCGGAATCAGCGAGAGCACGGGCTTGAATGGTCTTCCCATGAAAGTTCGCCGACTTGTTTTCGATGACCATATACTCGGAGAAAGTATAGGCACCCAGTGAGAGCAGCACGATCACAACCAACACCACGATCAAGACCAGGCCGCGCGGCTGGCGGCGTGGAATTGATCGACGAATATGACGACGGTAAGGATTCATATCGGTGAACCTGCTCTAGGAGCTCGTTTGCAGAATGGGCTTCGAAATGGGCAACGGCACCACCGTGCGGAAGATTCGCGGAGCCTCCTGATGAGTTTTCTTATAGCGACCCTGTCCGGTCGATTTCGCCGCGAACGTCAATTCTAACGTGACTTCGACGGCCCGCGGCAAGCCTCCATAACTGACGCTGTCCCATTGAGTCTGCCAGATGGAGCCATCGTAATAGCGGAACATCATGCGGCTGACTTCCGGTGCCAGCATTTGTGTCCTTCCCAACATCGAACCGACACTGCCATTCTTGTCGGCCAGTTGCAATGCCAGTCGCTCGCCTTCCATGCGTGCCAGCCCGCGAGTTGAAATGGTGCCGGACGAAGATTGGGTCGCGAATTGTGCCGCAGCCATGCTCTGCAAGCCCCCCGAACCCACTCCCGCCACGAAGAACGCAACAGTCTTCAAATCGCTCGTCCGATTGCCCATCATTTGCGCGTTCATCTGCTGCAGTGATCCGAGTTCTTTGTTGGGCCGGCTCACGTGTAGTACCAGTGTTTGGGCGTCGCCGAACAATCCCGAATCGGAACCGCTAAAGGCGTCTGAAGGGGATTTGACGGTGGTTGTTGTTGTGGTTGTTGTGTCTGTCCCCGTCGTGCCGCTCCCGGCTGCCGCCGATTGACCACCCGCAGTGCCACTCGCTGCCGGCGCCGTTCCTGATCCTGTCGTCTTGCCATTGGCATCACTGTCAGCATCAGTCGCCGCAGCAGTCGTTTCGCGATAAGAAATGGAACGCAGATCGAGTTCAATGCGTTGTAGCAACGCTCGCGCCAGTTGATTGTGTTCGATTTCCTCCTGTCCCGCATGAGACTGCCGGAAATAGAGATCGATCGCCGTGTAGACCGAAGACAGCAACAACATGCTGAGTGCGAGTGAAATCAGGACTTCAACCAGACTCAAGCCATTGCGCTGCGCGCCACGAGGCGGCACAACTCCGGCAGCGCTCGGTCGCATTGGCTTTCGCGCCGTGTCGCACCGGTTGCCGAGATCAGATTGATGTTCTGGCAGAGGTCGGATATTCAGTCGGTTCATTTCGCTTCGGCCTCCTGTTGGGCGTTGCGAGTCGCCTCTTCCTCTGCGGCCAGATACACGGCCGGATCACGGACGTAGCGGATCATCGAGAATTTGATTTCCGCCTTTTTGTTCTTATGCTGCGACAGCCGTTGCACCATGACTTCGACTTTCATCAGACCGGGAACTGGTGCCGCGATCACCTGCAAACTCCAGGACCAGGCTGGATCATCAGGATAGACCGCCGTCATGGCCCTCAGGGGTTGGGCTCCGCAGACCACTTCTCCCATTTTGGCCTGGCACATTTGCGCTGCCTGTAGTTGATATCGCGACTGCAACGCCCCGCGGATGCCGGACGACAACAACTGGCCAATCGCGGTGAGAGCTCCCACAAAAATGACTAACGCCAACAGAACTTCAAACAGCGTCAGGCCAGAACGTGTCCGTGAAATATTCGCCTGAACGGCTAATGAAATGCTCTTCGACTGCGAGTCCCGGAGTGATGCGCCTCGAAGCTCGCTGGGAACGGCACGGACGCGATTTATTTTCATCGCCGGGTCCTCCTCAGCATCTGCGAAATCTCCACACTTCCGGTGATCCCTCGGACTGACAGCGTCACATAGGCTCCCTTTTCGTCTTCAATTTCCATCGCGAAATCCCGTGCGGACCCGTCGGCATGAAAAATCAAAGGGGCTGCCCAGGAGGCTCGACTGAGGTCGTCGGGGCGTTCGAACCCAGAGAGAAACTCTTTAGGAAGGGGTTGCGGAGCGATTCCCTGATCGAACAAGTTCGTACTGAATTTGACCTTCGCATCAAATTTGCCGTGTGTCTTCCAATAGACGGATTGCGGCTTTCCATTGCCGCTGTGCTGATTGGCTTGCTGTTGAGCTTGGATTGCCGAGTATTCCGCCGGCACAACGACGAATTGCTTGCCGCCGGGTTCGTAACGGAACTGGTATTCCAAGCCCGATTCCATCGCTCTTAAGCGAGCTTGCTTCATTTGCAAACGCACGAGTTCCGCGCCCTGCTTCAGCTGTTGCTCCAGCCGGAATTTCGCCAGTGATGGATAGGCAATTCCCATCAACGTCACCAACAAACCCAATACCAAGAGCAACTCCACCAGCGTGAAGCCACGCAGCAGATGTCGAGGGTATTGGGTTTGACGCTGCATCAGGATTACCTCATTCTTCACCGATAATGGCATTGGCACCACAATCGACTACCAGTTATTGATATCGTCCGGCGATCCCTGGACCTTATCCGGTCCGTTCGAAGTGATGTCTGGAGCCGTGCCTTGGGGATGATGTTGGCCTGGATGTTCGTAGTGGAATGGCTTGCCCCAGGCGTCCAATGGAACAGTCTTCACATCCTTCAAGTAGGGACCGTGCCATTTGTCATCGTTATTTGGTTGATGCAAGAGGACTTCCAATCCTTCGGCAGTGGTTGGAAATTCTCCGCCGTGATCCTGAGCATAGAACTCCAGGGTATTTTCCAGGCTCTTGATGCTCAGCTTGGTCTGATCAACCATCGCCTGCTTTTGCCGACCCAGGAGTTGTGGCACGACCATCGCGGCGATCACACCCAGGATGGCCAATACCAGCAAGACTTCAATCAGCGTGAAACCGCGCCGCGAGTTGTTTCTGACTTGTTGCCGATGTTTCATGTCAAATCCTTCATCTCTGACTTAGCCTGGATTCTGTTTCTGTGAACAGAATTGAAGAGAACGATTATACCACCAAATCTCAGACCCTGATTTTCACGCCACCGGGCGACTGCGGAAGACTGTTTCCCAGTCGCCATTTCGCAACGATATTACCTACAGCGGTTTAACCTTGCGTCTGCCACTCTACGCCGTTAACCCTTTTGCAACGTCAGCGGAAAAAGAAGTTTTAGCCACAGATTCACACAGATGAAACACAGATTTTCATACAAGATTTCGGTGAAGTAGGATGGACATTCTTGTCCGTCACACGCTCCGTCCCGTTAACCAACTTCCGATGCAGAACGATCTATCTGGGATCGGCTGCAGCATTGCTGGGGGACGTCAAATGGTTCAAATCAAATCAATTCTCCTACTCACTTCGATTCCCTACCTTTTCAAAAATCTGTGTTTCATCTGTGTGAATCTGTGGCTAAATCCGCATTTTGTCGGTCATTGAAAAGGGTTAACGGCGTAGAGTAGCACGAATCATCGCTGCAAACCGGCACAAACAAAGTTAATCCGCTCTAGCTTAGCGCCCCGGCACTCTGGAAGACCGGCATCAGCAATGCGATGACCAGGAACAGGACCATCACGGCCAATACTAACAGCAGCAGCGGTTCCAGCAACCGCACGAACAATTCCAACCGGCGATACGTTCGCCGCTCCATTCCATCCGCGATGTCCAACAAAACCTGTTCGAGGTTATTGGCTTCCTCTCCCACGCTGATCATTTCCACGACTTCTACTGGAAACTGACCGCAGGTGGACAGCGGTTTGGCCAAGGACTTTCCTGCCGAAATATTGTCGGCCGCCGCGGCGATCGCGGCACTCAGAATGCGGTTTCCGGTCGCATCCTTTGCGATTCGCAATGAGGGCAGAATGGGGACTCCATTTTTCAACAAAGTTCCCAGGATCCGGCAAAACCGAGAGATTGCCAGGCTGCGGAAAATGGGACCCGCGCCAGGAATATTCAATCGTGCCCGATCGAGAATGACTCGGCCCTCTTCGCTTTCCGTATATTTCTTGATCCACCAGATTCCACCGGCAACCGGAAACAGGGTCCAGAACCAGTATTTCTGTAATCCCGTACTCACGGCCATCAGTAGTTGTGTCGCGAACGGCAATTCCCCTTTTTCTTGCAGTCGTTCAAAAATCGGCGCAAATTGGGGGACCATGAACATGATCAGCCCCGTGACGACGATGCCTCCGACGATCATCAGAAACAAGGGATAAGCCAACGCTCCGACAACTCGGCCCTTCAAATCTTCCTGCTGCTCGGTAAATTGCGCGATCCGCTTCAATACGTCTTCGAGGAATCCACCTTCCTCCCCCGCGCGGACCATACTGACGGCCAGTTCGCCGAAGACGCGCGGGTGACTGCGGAGCGCTTCCGCCAGGCGAGTTCCCTCGGCGACATCTTCACGAACTTGCTGCAACACCAACGCCAATGCGGGCTTATTGGTCTGCCGTTCCAGAATCTCCAGTGACCGTAACAGCGGAACGCCGGAATGCAGCAAATCACCTAACTGCGCGAAAAACGTGGCCAAATGGGCCGCGCCCACTCGTTTGCCGACCTGTTTTTGTTTTGCCGCTTCGGTTTTCGCCAACCCGATCTTGATCGGGAATAACGCCTTCGTGGCCAGATTCGTGACGGCTTCCTGCTCCGATACAGCCGTGAGGACCCCGCTGACTTCGCGTCCCGATAATTCACGTGCTGTATATTGAAAATCGGGCATCTAAATACCTGTCATTTGTCATTTGCTTTTACAGTCGAGTTGCAAATCAAAGCTGGCAGCCAATGTCTATGGCACGATGGTGAGTATCTCTCGCCGACCATTCATCAGATGTCCTCAACAGATGACAAAGGACAAGTGACCAATGACAACATCCTAATGCTCTCCCTTTGTAATTCGGGCCACTTCTTCCACTGTCGTCATTCCCTGGATGACCCGGTCCCAGCCATTCATGCGGAGCGTCGTCATCCCATTTTTCAGGCCGTGGTCCTTGATCAGATTCGAACTGGCACGATCCACGCAGAGTTGACGCACGCCGGCATCCGTCCGCAACAGTTCGAAGATGCCTTTGCGACCCGAAAAGCCAGTGTTACGGCACTGCCGGCAACCGACCTCTTTCCAGAGCAACTCAGGCAGCGGACGTGGAAAATCAGATGGCAATTCGTCTGAATTCGGCTTGTATCCGACTTTGCAATGGGGACACAGCACACGCACCAGTCGCTGGGCCAACACACCCTCAATCGTACTCGCCACCAGATAGGGTTCAACTCCCATGTCAACCAGGCGTGTGAAAGCACCAGCCGCATCATTGGTATGGAGAGTGCTGAACACTACGTGCCCCGTGAGTGAAGCCTGGATTGCACTCTGAGCCGTTTCGCCGTCACGAATTTCGCCGATCAGAATGACGTCCGGGTCGTGTCGCAGAATACTTCTCAGTCCCGCGGCGAACGTCAATCCGATCTTCGAATGAACCTGGATCTGGTTGATGCCTTCAGTCTGGTATTCAACGGGGTCTTCCACCGTGATGATCTTGACTGTTGGATCCTTGATCTCATTCAACGCGCTGTAAAGGGTCGTAGTTTTTCCGCTTCCTGTCGGCCCCGTCACCAGGATGATCCCGTGCGGCATCGAGATCAATTCCTTGAACGTCTTACTCATGTCGGGCGGCAGTCCGACACTGGACAAATTGAACACCATTCGCGATTTGTCGAGCAGACGCATCACGATGCCTTCGCCGTGCAGCATCGGGATGATCGAGACACGAACGTCGATTTCCCGCCCGTGCACGCGAATTTTGATACGTCCATCCTGTGGCAGACGCTTTTCGGCGATGTTCAACTTCGCCATGATTTTCAGACGACTGATGATGGCCGCCTGAAACTGATTAATCTCTGGCGGAACCGGCTGCACGCGAAGCAAGCCGTCGACACGGTACCGGATTCGCAGTCCATTTTCCTGTGGCTCCAGATGCACGTCGCTGGACTGTTGTTCGAGGGCCTCAATCAGCAACTCGTTCACCAGTTTAACCACCGACGCGGCCTGGGCCATTTCGGCCAGTTCACCATCGGCCTCACCCAGGCCTTCCAGCAACTCGATTTCATCTTCAGTTCGCTGGGCGACGAGTTCGTTGATCGTATCGCCACCGACGCCCAATCGCTCTTTGATGATTTGAACGATATCGTCTTTGCGCGCCAGGACCGGTTCCAGACGCAGGCCACTGAGAGAACTCAGCTCGTCGAGGGCTTCGAGATCGAACGGATCGCTGGTGGCGATGATCGCCGTTCCATTTCGCCGTTCCAGAGGCAGAATGGAGTGCCGATAAATGTCCCGATGCGGGAATTTTCCGAGCAATTCCGGGTCGATCTTCAGATCTTTCAGCTTCACATATCGCATGCCCAGGATTTCACCCAGGGTTTGGAGCGTGTCCTCCTCCGTGACAAAACCTAACTCGATCAATCGCTGATCAATACGCCGCCCGTTCGGCTGCTGCAGCGCCGAATCCAATTGCTGGCGGGTGACCAGGCCATTTCTGAGCAGTGTTTCACCGATATCCATCGCGCGTTTCTTTACCAGGACACGTGTCGTAATTTGTAATTATACCACGCACGGCTAAGAATGAGACGTTTGATCGCGGGGATCAGTATTGAAAAACACTCATTCGTGGCCGCGAACAGTCCATATTGTCTTAGATCCAGGACGCGAAGCAATCTGTCTTTCATCGTGCCATCGCGAGCTTGAAATTCAGATCCGAATTTCACTGCGAAACGTACGAAAACGAAACACGCAGGTGTGATGGTGCCGAAGAAGGCTCACACCTGCGCGTCGTAGTCAGCATGATTCACTTCGGCAACTGGAAGCCTTGATTCTGACTGGCAAACACCAGCCCGCTATTGACCCGGACGCTGGCGGCCACTACCGAACCCACCCCGTCCACCACGGACTCCGCCATTGTTACCACCGCCGTTATTGCCTCCGCCATTGTCGCCCCCCTGGGGAATTCCCGCCCCTTGCAGGAAACGACGCCGGAGTTCTTCTTCTACGCCTGCACCTGGATTATTACCTGGATTCGCATTGTTGCCATTGTCACCGCCACGATTTCCGCGGCCATTCCGTCCGTCGCCACCGTTTTGGCCCGCAGGGGGCTGCATCTCCTGGAATGGATTGGGCCCCTGCCCCTGGCCGCCCCGGGTGCTGCTCACCTTGACTTTGCCCATCAACGAGCCCAGCGCTTGCTGAACCAGCAAGGCTTTCGTCGCGTCAATATTGACAATCCGCACCGTGCGGTTGGCTTCCAGAGCGGCTTGGTCCAGGTTCTTGACCAGGGCTTCGATTTGCTTGAATAAGGATTCGTCGGCCGAAACAACGATCGAATTCGTTCTCGTATCAACCCCGATCGTCAACCGGATGCCACGCCCTTTTTGTTTGTCGCCACCACCACTGGCAGCCATTAACAACGCCAGTGGATTCAAGCCACCACCACCGCCGCCACCAGGTACAGCGGCCGGGGCCTGCATGTAATCTTTGTATACGTTTTCAATGATATCCCGAACTTCATCGACCTCGGCATGCTCCACGGGAATCATCCGCGGAACTCGGTCACGCAATGACTCCGGCAATTCCGACGCATCCAAAACCTTCAGAACGTCTTCTACTTGACGCACAAGATCAGCCGGCCCGCTCACGTACAACGCATTCGAGCGGACTTCCGGAACGATTCGCAACGCCGAGGCAGCCCCCAGGCTGGACAGGCCGGTCATGTCCATCAAGCTGGAACCCATTGAACTGATGCCACCTGTCAAGCTGCCCATCATCGTTTGTGAGTTGGGATCGGTCGTCCGAGAAACAGATCCGGACGGAAACAAATGCCCAAGCATTGTCGCGGTTTCGGTCGCATCCGCTGTTCGCAGATAAAACACGGTCCAGGTTTGCCGTTTCGGTGACGCCTGAGCGAGGGCTTCGACCAACGCCTGCAAGCGATCCAACGCTTCCAGATCATCCGATGAAATCACCAGATTATTTCCACTTGGGAACACTGACACCGGCTTGTTCGACCCTTCTCGAACGATTTTCGTCGGTTTTTTCCCCAGCCGCGGAGTTCCTTCTTCTTCCCCTGGAACGGACTTCACAGTCGATTTCACTGCTTCAGACTTGGACTCAGACGGGCTGACTTGAGGTTGACTGACTTTGGGAGCCGTAGCGGGTTCCGTTGATTCCACTTTGGGTGGCACTGCTTTGGGAGTCGCAGTATCCGAACCATCCGAACTCGGCTTGGTTGTTGGAGGCACCTTCGATTTCGTGCTGGTAGCCGGCTGCTCCGACTTGGCTGCTGGAGTATTTGTGTTGGGAGTGATTTCGGTCGAGTCCACAGGTTCGGTGACCTCGGTGGTACTATCGTCAGCCGCATCGTCCGCGGTTGCCTCTTCCAAATCGTCGTCAATCGTCTTTTCTTCCAGAGCCTCGCTCGTTTCATACAGCAGTTCTCCGGCTTCCAGTTCCGCCTCGGCTTCCTGCACTGTAGCGGCATCCTGTTTGGCCGTCGCTTCGCGTTCGACGCCTGGTTTCGTTCCCACATTTACGTTCGCTCTTGGCGCCGGTCGCTCGGCTTCTGTCCGCACCTTGATCGGCGTATTCACTTTGGTTTTGATCACGCTGGCTGGGCGTTTCTGCTGACCGGATTCTGGTTCGGTTTGCGATGAGGCTCCAGCGGGGATGTGATGCAATCCCGATTTCAGCGTTTGATTGCCGGAGGAAGGGACCACGATCCGAATGGGATTAGAAACCCGGTCAGGCCAGAGTTTTTCGATCAGTTCCGCAAGTTCCTGCGGGTCCCGGCCACCCAGTGACAAGGTCCGGACCGAGCCGCGTGTGCTGGGATCAGGTTGCCCGTTCCCGTCGGGATCTTCGCCCATTTGCTTCAGGAATTGTCGGATTTCGGTGACTTGGGCGGTGCTGCCGCGGACCATCAGTCGTTTTCCGATTGGATCGGCTTCAATCATCGGGACTTCGTCACGAGTCCCTTTGAAGAGATTTCGCAAACTTCCCGCGACACCCATCGGGTCATGTCGGCGAAGCTGGACGACCAGTGTTGTTTCGCCACCCTCGATTCCACCATCAATCTGGTGAATCAACGCTTTGATCTGAAGTTGCTCATCGGAAGTTGCGAAGACATGCAGGCGTTTCGCTTTCGCGTCTTCATTCACAATCGCGGAAGGGACCAGATTATTGATCGTCTGGATCATCACACGGGGATCGGCAGTCGTGATGGGATAAACTTCGAGTTGCGGGCTGTTGCGGCCGGTAAGATTGCGTGATTGATTATTTGTTTTCTCGTCAATATCCAGCGTCTTGATCGCTTGTTCGACAATCTTGATATCTTCAGCTTTCGCGGTGACCATCAGCGTATTGGTCCGCAGGTCGGTCGCGACCGAAATTCGCGAATTGCTGGCGACATTGGAGTTTGAGGTGGACGATTGGGTCTGCGGGGGCTGTTGAGAACGCCCGGTATCACCTCGATCACCGCGATCGCCACGCCCACCGGAGTCACCACCGCCACCGCCAAAATCACCACCTCGGCCGAAGCCCCGGCCGAAGCCACCGAAACCACCAAAGTCTCCACCACCTCCGCCAAAATCGCCACGTCCACCAAATCGCCCGCCGGGATTTGAATTGGCCGCTGCATTCGCGACGGGCGTCGAAACGACGCCCCGCTGAGGAAGCCCAAACAGGTCTCGGACGACCTTCTCGGCTTCCATTACCGAGACGTTCTTCAATTGGAACGATTGAAACGTCGGCCCAGTCGTCGGAACAACGTTCATGCCGTTCAGCAACTCATGAATCCGCAGGACATTGCTGGCGATGTCCGTCACCACCAGACGTCCGGTTTTCGACAATGGAACGATTTTACCTTGCGGCCCGAGCAATTCCTGCGCTTCGTCCGCCGCGGCATCCGGAGACATGCCTTCGATGGGCAAAATGACTCGCACGAGTTCGTTGCGGCCACGTTTGGACAGATCCCCGAAAGCGACATCGGGCACCAGGTTCGGTTCGATATTATCAACCGTCACCACAACCAGGAATTTGTCCCGGCGCACCAGGATATACCCCTTTTGAATCAGGTAGCCATTGATGATATCCAAGGCCTGCGTGACGGTGAATTTTCCATTGTCGTAGTAATTAAATGTCCCTGGCGGCACGACATTCAAATCGAGCGTCAGCCCGGCATGTTCGGCAAAGTGCTTGAGTACCAGTTCCCAAGGCGCGAATCGGAAATTGAACGACATCAGCTTTTCGCTGCCACCGGCCGTCTTTTCGGCTGGCTTGTCGACAGGCTTTTCGGCCACTCCAGCAGGTCCAGAGTCGGCAGGAACAGCGGAAAAGTCCGCAACTGCTACAGCTCCCTCGGGGACTTTTTCTTCTCGTCCTGGTGTACGTGGTCCGCCGCCACCGCCGCCAGTTCGCTCGCGCCGCCCGCCGCGTCCGCCAGCAGTGATGTCCGACTTCGGGGCGGGTGGACCGATCTTGGTTTCCCACGCCTTCCGTTGATCCGCCGTCAACGCCTGGTCCAGTTGTGCGTCCCGTTCAGTTCGGACCTTCTCCCAGTCCTCACGCGGCACATTCTGGAAACCAGAAGCCCGCATGTCTGCGACCTTCTTATCATATTCGGTTTGAATCTCCAGAAACTTCTTTTTCTGATCTGCCGTGATCCTCAGACTTTGGGCCAGACCGTCGTCCTTATTCAGGGCGCTGAGTCCGCCCTTTTGCAGTAACAATTGTTCCAGCCGTGTGATCTGTTCGGGTTTCAAAAGCTTCTTGAGGGCAGCGTCCGTTTCCTTCTGCCGTTTCTCACCGTCCGCCTGCATTGCTTTCTGCAGCTTGTCACGCTCTTCATCCGTTTCGGCATCGCGAAGCGCGGTAAAGCGGGCACGCCTGGCTTCAGCAGCTCCCCCGGCGTCCTGAGCTTCACGGATCTCCGTTTCGACCTTTCGAATTTCGGTCTCTTGCTCTGGTGAGATCTGGATCTCTAATTTCACGGCCGGATCGCGGAGCAAAGACGAGATGGAGTTACCGAACCCACCTCCAAATCCACCCCCGCCGAACCCTCCGCCTCCAAAACCGCCCCCACCAAAACCGCCTCCGCCGCGCCCCCCCGTCCACCACCGCCACCCGGCTGGGCTTGCAAAGTGGGAATTGCCAGCGCGAGAAACAGCAATGACAGCTCCAGCAGCCGAATCGCGGACCGACTTCCTGTTAGGGCCACTCGACTCAACTTGCAGTCATTGTGATTCGATTGGAGTGATGGCATGTCGCGACCTGCACATTCCTGATATTGGGAAATTCTAACGAGCAGCTTGCTTGATTCCGTGCCACCCGAATGTTTCAACTCAAGTCAGTTCCGAGTTAACGGCCCCCGAGAGACGGGATCTCTGGCGCTATTCCCCTCGCGGGAGTGGATATCACATCTGCAAGACGTGATATCCGTTCAAATCCTGAAATTCTCTACCGCGCGAAAGATACATGTCTCTCATTTGAGTTCTTGGGAAGTGTTTTCCCAACAGCGTCAGGTTACATAGTTTACCGACGTTTCATGCTAGTCGGTACAAACAGCCCCGACAATACAGCTCCATCAGGAAAGATCTGTTGAGTTCCCTCGCATGAGGAGTACCATTAGGGGTTGTGTCAGGTTTCACGAGGATCCGTTCGCGGGGCTTCGAACCACCCAATCCGGCGGAGCGCTACGAGTCGATCCAATCACGACCAGACTTCCTGAAATGACCGCAGCGCGTTCACTTTGACGCGACAAACTCAGTTTCCGGTAGAATGCCTGTAACCGGATCGTTAACTCGCCGAACTTCACATTGATTGATCACCAGGAATACACGCGACGAAAGACAAACTGTCGTTATTCCGCACTGCAAATTGTCTGGTAACACGGCCGGGAGGCCCAACTGATGAGTCGCAATCTTTATTTTGCCGTTGCCCTGTGTGTTGCCGTTGGAACGGCCCATACGGCTGTCGGGCAAACTCAAGCAGAGGGTAATGGTGAAGCGACTCGACAAAATGGCGGCGGCCGATCTGAAAATGGTGCTCCTGCGGCAGAATCACCTCGTCGCGACGACCGCAATCGAGGTGGGGATCGACGAGGCCGTGGAGGCCAGCGGGGTGGAGACGCCAGATCGGCGCAGGGCCAGCCTGAGGCACCTGCCAAGACCGACCCCAGTGCAACGCCCAAACGACCGGCAGCACGTGTTGGCAACAAGAAAACATCTGCTGCTTTGACTTTGCCTTCCCAGTACGCGTCGAAGGACGCTAACAAAGACGGACAAGTTGGAATGTACGAATGGTCCCAGACAGACCTGAGCACTTTTCGAAAGCTCGATTTGAATGGAGACGGATTTCTGATTCCCTCAGAGCTTGTGAATCCTGGAAGTCGAACTGGCGGTGGCTCGACCACGTCCGTCGCCACATCGACATCCCCTTCAGCCAAGGCTGAAAGCGCCACGGAAAAGACCGGTAGTTCGGCTGGCTCCACAACCCCCAAAGCACCTGCCAGCACGCCTCCTGCGGATCCACTGCTGGCCGCGGCCGAATCCAACTTCACCCAATGGGATAAGAATCAGAACGGACAGCTGGATCAGGAAGAATTTGACGGGACGGTGCGTCTCGAACGTGTCTTTGAGAAAGCCAATTTGAAATTCCAGGGACCGATGCCCAAGGCAAAATTCTTGGATGTGTACGTTCAGGCGATCAAGGTGAAATCGAAATAAATCGGCTTGCTGAAATTCGGGCCGAATCTGTCGTGATCGATACTTCGCCAGCATACAATTCGCGTGCTTCTGAGTTCGCCTTTGGACCTTGTCCCGTTGTCCAAAGTCGTCCGTGTACTTCGTTTCTCGCCCAAATTCTGACTCTCGCAATGCGAATTTGGTATTGCGGGAATCGCTGTCTTCGTTTACAGACCGATTTCCTCGAAATTCGGCGCTGTAAGGATCCTTGCGGCGCCCCAGATCACCCGTTTTGATTTGCCCCATCAACCCTGCTGAGCAACACTTATTTTTCGCGCGGATGAAAAGTCACGTCCTTATCGGCGATCACGTATTGTCGATTTGAAAGCGATCGCCGCGAAAAGAATAGCTCAAATTCAGCAGGCATACTCCACCACCACACATATCCCCACGACATCAATTTCGTCGTTTGATCTTCTGCGCAGATCAAAGTGAAATTGTGATTTTCCAGTTCACGATCCCAACCTTCCTGTCTTTTCGGCCCGATCCGAACGGCCCTATACGGCAGGCATAGCCACAGAGATTGCGATTTTTACTGTTCGCGGCCACGAATGAGTCATTTTCAATACGTACCCCCGCGATCAAACGTCTCATTCTCAACCGTGCGCAATTTAAGGATTCCGAAATGAGATCTGGCTTGTATCTCACCTGCGGAATGTTGCTGTTGGGGGGCTGCGCCCAGTCCAACTGGCTTCAATCTGCAGCTTACGCACCGCCGGACCCTTCAAAATCCGTGATCGATGTTGCGACAAAAACGCCGATTCGATTGGCCGCATATCCTGGTCGGGAACCTCAGTCTGGACTCGGTGGGAAGACCCCCTGGCAAGCGAGTGGCTTCAGTCGTTCGGATTTCAATTCCGGTCGTTCAACCGACAGCGAATCATTGGAAAGTCCCACGCAACCACCTCCGTTTGAGAATTCAGGTCCCCAGCTTCGACGCGTCAACCGATTCGCTGCTGGTTATTCGCTGCCCCCTGGATCTGATGGTCCAACGACTGGAGCTCTAGCCCCTGGATTTAGTGTTGCACCTCGTGACACGGCGGTCGTTGCTCGTTCAACCAACTATGGCAATCAGCCCAATTACAGCGTCCCCCAACCTTTTGATTTCGACCGTACCGCAGAACTCCCACGCAACGGAAATGGCGTGATCAATCCTCCCGACTGGAACCCGGATACCATTTCCGCGCCTCCGGTTCGGTCGACAGATTTCTCGAATCGGTCGGATTTACCGATGACGGTGCACGGCAAATCGCAAATATCGACCGCGCCAACAGTTCGGGGGTATTCCCAGCCAATTCGCCAGGTGGAATACTCCGACGCGAACGCTCCGAACGCGAACGCCGAAATCCCGTTGCGACCGGGACAAGCACTACCCGGGTTCACGAATTTGCCCCCCAGATCTGCTCGAACAGTCATTGAGGAACCAAACCACGATCGCGCAGCGCATCCGGTGATCCCACGTTTCAGCGAAACCCAGCCACAATCTCCCGCTGACGCGTTGAAGTATTTGACTTCAACCACCGAACGTGAAATCGCTACTCTATCGCCCGGCCAAACGGCCAAAGATTTACAGTACTACATCGAGCGGCACGTTTATTTGCGGTTGCTGTATCTCATGGCCGGACAAACCGAATGGGCTTTGCGTCCGATCCCGAATATCCCCGCCGCCGATCAGGAGTTCTGGACGCAAGTACTGTGGGGCGTGCACAGTTATTTCGACCTGCACCAGGTTCCGAATCCGGCGGAACGCGCGGCTCAAACAATCTCTCAATTCAATACGGCGATCTTGCGACTCAAGGAACGGGCACCTCTGGAAATCAAGAACGTCGTCTTCAGCCACAAGATTGATGGCTATGGTGAGTACGAAACGTACAACAAAGATGAGTTTGCACCAGGTCAGAGAGTCCTTGTGTATGCCGAAGTGGGCAATTTTCACTCGGAACTGACGACGGAAGGCATCTATCGCACACGGCTGAAATCGGCGTTACAGTTCTCTGCCGCGGATGCACCTGAAGAATTGATCGAGAACAAGACGTACCCTGTCACAGAAGACTTTTGCCGCAATCATCGTCGTGATTACTTCCACAGTTATGTCGTGGATATTCCGGCACGCTGCGGCAAGGGAAAATACGTTCTGAAATTAATCCTGGAAGACGAACTCAGCGGGAAGACTGCGGAATATCCGCTACAGTTCAATGTGCGATGACTTCCGGTTGTAACTATAGCGGTTTAACCTTGCGTCTTCCGCATTGAAATCAGGGTCTCGTGCCACTGCTTGCCGCCGTACTCGGCGGAAGCAGTGCAAAGACACGCTCGAAATAGCACGGCTTGAGGATCGAGTACAATCCCAAAGTAGTGGCACAGGCAAACTCAAGATTAGACCGCTCTAAACTCGTGAGAATTTGGATTCCGGACACTCCGTCCAAAGTCTCACGACTTCAGCTACTAATGTGCCGCAGGCTTGGCACTCTTGGGAGCGGTTTCTGGCGACTTGGTATTCAACCCCTCTTCAGGATGATTGGCTTCCCACTTCTTCCAGAACTCCGCCGGCCGGGTTTTTCGCCACAGGGCCAATGCGTTACCGACATGGCTGAAGAACGTGTATTTGTCCAGAATGTCGCTCTGAGTCTGACTCTTGGTCGTGGCGATCAACCATTTTGCCGCGCGATGCAGTTGTTCCTTCGGCAGCAGTAACTCTTGCGGAGCGATGGCTTGCCACTCCACATGATGTCCGGTCGCGATCACCTGTCGGAACAATTCATCGTCCGCAGGCTTCTTGATTGCGGCTGCGCCGTCCGGCCAGTTCGATGGCCAATGCCCGTCTGCAAATTGCGACTTCTGAATGATGTCACGAATCTTTCTGAGGTGCTCCATAACGCGTGTCCGTGTTTCGGAAGTGATCAGCTTTTGGTCAAACTGATCATCCAGCCGGATCAACGCCATCAACGAATAAATCCGGTGCGTTCCATGACACACGCCTTCTGGCAAGGCGCCTCGCAGCATGCGTTCGCCCAGCATATCAAAGGTGATTTCACGGCCTTCGTTATTCTTCCATTTGTGAATCGGTGGCAACCACAAACCATACCCCAGCAGCGACCATTCGGTTTCTCGTTCGTCCACACGGAAATCACGCAATGCCTGTTGCAGCACGTCGTTAATCGAACGTTGATGGTGGTTCGGTGTGAATACCGGTTGATTCAGGGAAACGCCGGCTTCCGTCAAACACGCGAGCATGTGATCGTGATGGACCGAGGCACCTTCTGTTTTCCCCCACCGCACACCGACGCCGGTCACTTCTTCTTTCAGCAGGGGCTCAACTTCGGCTCCCCAGGATGCGAGGTATTTACCATGATTCAACAGAAAGTCGGCCATCTGTTGACCGGATAATGCGTATTGATCGCGGAATTCGGCGTCGACACCCCAGGCCCGCAATGCGTGCTCCACATAATTCGGCTTCGTCTTGTGAGCCGGAAAGCGAGGCTGGATCTGCCGCAATACGGCTGCGAGATCCTCGTCACTGACCATTTCCGGATCGTCATACAACGGAGCGATCCGCAATGGCTCTTGACGTGGGATTTCCAGAGGCGGGTAATCAATCCGGCCTTTTTCTACCTGTAGCAACCTGCGTGTGGCTTCCCCCGCGTTCCGAGCGAAAGCAACTCCAAACGCCAGGACACCCGCCAATTGAACGGCGGCGAACATAGGAAGCCAGCGAAATCTGCGAGATGCAGCCATATCAAAACTCGATTTGACGTCGAACTGAGGTAAATCAACAATAAATCTGCCGCCAACGGGCTTGCCCCGATGGATAACACCGAGAGCAATTTCTGTAGCCTATCTCGTGAGAGATCGGGGGAGTTCGCTCTGTTGCTTTTCCGATGCCCAAGACTTTTGGCAACCTTGACTACATGAAAATCTGCATCCGAAAATCCCTCACGGTGTAGCCCGCCTGGCCATTGCCCTTGCGCTATTTCCGTCTGCCATCGTCCACAAAAACGCGTGAAAAAACTTCAAATCAACTTCCGTCGCACGAAAATCATCGAAATGCCATCTTCATAAACTTTGTTCCACTTCTCGTCGGACTTCAATTGCGTTGCCAGGCTTTTCAATTGTCGGGGATCGATAATCACATAGTTGACACTGTAGCGATCGAGTTGATCGTCCCAACCGTTTCCAGCCATGCTGATCGTTTGATAAGCTTGCCAGACCTCGCGAGGGATGAGATGTACATGGGTATTCACAAACAGCTGAATTCCCGAAGGCCCGGCCCAACCGAGAAAATCACCCCATTCATAGGAATTGAAGACCTGGCCCTGCAACGGTTCCTTTTGTTTGCGGAGATATTC
>JAQGHT010000046.1 GCA_028291565.1 Planctomycetaceae bacterium
GAATTCCGCGTCTTTGAACAGTTTGCTCCAGGACTTGCCGCCGTCACTACTAAACATTACCTGGCCGCCAGATTCATGCAGTGCCGCGAAAATGCTTTTCACCGTGACGGACGACCAATCCACAGCCGCATAGTCCCAGTTGCGGCCGACATCGGTGAAGGCGTTCCACGTTTGGCCCGAATCACCTGTCCAGGCGCACTTACCATCGAGCATAAAGCAGGCGAGCCGCTTTCCGCCGCTGTCAACATTCAGTGCAAACGAGGTCTCACATCGTCCGCCGACTTTACCGCCGTCAACTCGGGAGAATGTCTTACCCAAATCGGTCGATTTCCAGACGCCTTGACCGGCCACGATCATATAAACATTGCCGGAGACCGGATCAACTGCAACGCCTGCGGACTCGCCTGGCCAGGCCGTCTTTTGTCCGGCAGCAGTCAATTTCTGGACGATCGGAGTAGAGATGTCGACCCAGTTTGAGTCGGATTTCCCGTCGGCACTTTGTCCAAAACGGGCGGCGAACAGGATCGCGAACGCGGTCAGGACCAATTCGATTCTGATTTGACGCATGGGCATTTCTCCGCTTGTGAAATGGTCTGAGATGTTACGATCTGAGAATCAATAAAAGTTGTATCGCAGGCTTAAACCCACGCGACAACACACGATCATCCAGTAATGTCCCGGGGGCAATAACTGGTCGGCGGCGTTCGGATCGCCTTGTGACGCAGCGGCGAGTAGAATTGTGACGTTGTTCATTCGTCCGCCAGAGACATTGGTTCGGCAAGCGGTCACTGAGGAAAGTACGCTGACACTCTAGCACATTGGCTCATCCAAGAGAAATCCAATCTCATGGGCCTGCAAGTGCTACATATTCGGAGTTCATCATGATTCACCAGTCTGGAATCGTTTGGCGAGTCATTGCCCTGTGGGCCATCCTCGTCGGACAGGTGATGTCTGCTGCCGCTCAGGAAGACGAACCGGAAGTGGACGTTCCGCCGATGGTTGTTGACTCCGTGTCGGAATTCTTTGAACATTGGGTTTTTCAGCATCGAGAGGTCATCCAAGGGAATCGAATTGTCCACCGGCCCGGCACTGCCATCGCCGCTCGTGACAAGATCGACACGCAGTTGAAGTCGACACTCGACGAACTCGTGAAAGCCTGTGATTTGGACAGCACTCAACAGCGAAAGCTGTCTCTCGCCGCGCGCGGCGACATCAAACAGTTCTTCGATCGCGTTGAGGATGTCCGTAAGAAGTTTCTCGCAGCGAAGGGCGATCTAAATCGACTCAACCAATTCGGGCCGGAAATCAGCCCGCTTCAACAGCAGTATCAGAAAGGATTGTTTGGTAAGGACTCTCTGTTCGCCAAGTCGCTCCAAAAGACTCTGACCGGGGAGCAACAGGCCAAGTACCAGGCCGTTTTGCTCGAGCGGCGGAAGGCCAGCTATCGGGCGGCGATTGACGTGGCACTGGCCAGACTCAACGGTTTCGTACTCCGCCGTGACCAGCACGACGCGTTGCTCAAAGTCCTTCTGGAAGGGACTCAGCCGCCACTCCTGTTCGGTCAGTACGACCAACAGGTGGTTATGCTTGGTTTGAGCAAGCTCCCTTCGGAAAAACTGAAGAAAGTCTTAGATAAAGGCCAGTGGAAACGGCTTCAACCACAATTGCTCCAAGCCAGTGGGACGGAAGACAATCTCGCTCAACACGGCGTCATCGAGGAGCCGAAGCGAAATCCGGTCGTGATTATTCGCAGCGTGCGTACAGCTATTCCGCCCCAAAACACGCAGCAGAGTGAACCGCGGACACCATGACTCACTTGATGCTCAAGTAAACGACTGTTTTGCCGTCGCGAGACCAGCTGACGCCGATGTTGTTGCGGTCCTCGGGCTGTTTCGGGTAGCGGACAGACGGCTTCCCTCCTTCCGCATCCATCTCAAAAATCTGGTTTCGCGAGGCTCCCGCGAGACGTCGGGCGAACATCAGACGCTTGCCATCGGAAAGCCACGAGAAGTCCGAGTTGACATCTGTGGCGTCACATAGGACTCGTAATTTGGGATCGCCGCCCGTCACATGCACAATGCCAACGTCAACGGCTCCATTGAGGCGATGTCCCTTAAAACAGATCCGTTTGGAATCGGGCGACCATGTGAAATTGTGCTCGATATAGTTGTAGGGGCTTTGGCCTTCTGCGAAGACCGGCCGCCTGGCATTGGTCGCAATGTCGTGAATGACGAAGTTGTCGCCTCCGGTGACGTAGGCCGTCTGCTTGCCATCGGGTGAAAACTCGATGGCCCAACCGTGCGGATCGATCGATTCGTCGTTGGCGTCCCCTTCGAAATTGCGAATGAAGACACCTCGACCGTAGCGGGAATAGGCGATCTTTTTACCATCCGCAGACCACTGCGGAATGCAGCCGATCCCCAGGTCGCGAACCTCATCAGTTTCCACACTGGCGATTAACAGATGGGCGGCGACATTACTTTGTCCGCGCTTCCAACCATCGACCGCGACCCACTTGCCGTCGGGCGAAATCTCTGGCGAGTAAATCTCCGGATAGTCCGGGATGGCAATCTTCACGGCTTTGCCATCGGCGAACTGCACATGGATCTCATTCGGCGGTCGGTATGTCGTCGAGAAAGGGTACTCGTCGAGCGACAGTGACTGGTCATGATTCACGTCCAGCCGTCGGAAGTACTCAGCACTGAGCGCCGCCAATGGCACTCCCGGATGAAAACGGAATTCTTCGGGCTGCAGCTTTCCATCTTCGTCCTCATCAACGGCGCCATGCCATGTGGTCAACAGGTTGACTTGTGGGATGAACAGGAACTCTCGTAGCGAATAGACTCCGTCGCGATCGTCATCGAATCCGTCGAGCCAGAAAATCCCCTCTGGCCCCCAACCCGCCGGCAGTGCCTGCAGCTCTTTGCGAGACAGTCGGCCATCTAAATCCACATCCATACTGAGGAACTGACCGATGGGGTCCGTGCGATGTGAACTGGTGGCGAACTCGGCAAAACCGAACAGTTCGTTGCCGGGCTTGTTGATTGTCGGGAACCACTTCTCCGCCACTTCGGCCGATCCACCCATGTTCTTGATGTACACCGCACGTTTGACTTTCCCGTTGGCGTCGGGGTGCATACCCTGAAATGCTCGCAAGTCGACAACTCGCCCGGTGTGATCCCGCACGAGTTCACCGCTGGGAATACGTATGCCATACGCGATATCCAACACGCGAGCCACCTCTTGCAGCGAGACCTGCTGATCGCGATTGACATCCCAATCGGGGAAGCCCGTCGATTCCAAACCGGGAACGAGCGACGGAATCGCCGCCGTTTTGAACTCCTCAGTATCCAGCGACTCGTCACCGTTTCGATCCCAACCCTTCCAGTCTTTGGTCAATCGAGCCAGCTTCGTCTCCGCCAGGACAACCACCGGATCGGCCAGCGTGCCGCGCAATTCCGCAGCTTGTCCAATAGGGATGGTCACGAACTCGGCCAGGCTGATCCGGTGATCTCCATCCAAGTCGAACATCTTGAATTCCCGAAGCAATACAGGCTTCTCCCGTCCGACCCGCTTCAGATACTCCGCTTCGGTAAGCGATCCGTCCGCATTGGCATCGCACGCCGAAAACTCCGCTCTGAGTGGATGTGTGGTCAGCGGAACGACAGCCACTGCCGCCGGTTGAGCCTGACAGCGCGAGGATAACTCAACCGCACTGATCGTCAGCATAACGACGGCCAGGATCACGAGTTTGGAGACCGCGTCAAACGGGCTGCTCGCGAATTGAGATGTCGAAAACATGGAACCTCACCAGGGATCATCGAGAAGGACGAGGAAGGGGTCGGGCGTTCAAACTTCAAATTTAGTGATCCGATCAAATCCGTGGTTTTCGTCTCGCCAAATTTGAAAATTGAACGCCCGCCCCCAATTCGACGACCTGCTATAAAAAGTCGAACTTTCGTCAAAACTGTCATTACGATTCAGTCGTATTTCAATATCTCTGTCTATTGATTCACGGCGTCACCGTTTATCCGGCTTGCTTTTTCAAATAGTCTTCGCGTATCGCGCGCAGCTGTTTCCAGATCGCCGCGTCCCGGGCTTGGGGTGATACACACGCAAAGATGTAGTTGCGGCCGTTTCTGGTCCATGTCCGAATTTCGAGGTTCAGCTTCTGTGGCTTCTTCGTGGCGAACGGTTCGATCCAATCGAGCGTACCTGTGTACAGAATCGGATTCGCCGCCGCCTTTTCGTCCGAGGCAGGTCCTGCCTTCGCGTCGGATTTGACGCGTTGCAGTTCCAGTTTGAATATCGACGGATCGAGGTCCGGGACGGCTCCGTCAAGCACGGCCTTGCAGAGACCTCGGTAGTATGTCAGGAACTCCTCTTTGACGACAGCATCAGTCAACCCGGGCTTCGGGTCGAGCTCGAACACAAAAGCGTAGCAAAAGAATGAATCCGACGCTGGTTTCATCATTCCGGGTGCAAACCGAATCTGTTCAGTACCTTTCAGCTTCAGATCCGGTGCAAAACCGGGCGGGAGAGCAATCGTTTCGCCACCCCAGCCTTCCGGCGCCGTGAGCGTCGCGGATTTCGGCTCATCAGCCACCAAAAGCGTTGCAGACATCAGCACACTGAAGGCAAACATGCGAAACATGATTAAACTCCTACCGAAGGGAATTGCGAGGATACGGGCCTCCGTAACATAGATTACTGTGAAGCCTGTGTCACGCAATCAGAGAGATTTGTGCGGTGCGATTCGAAACTCGGCGAAGTAAGACACCGGTTTGCAGGCTTCACCCTCTGCCCGGAGAACATTAAAATCGTGGTCATGCTCAATCCCAAAGATTCATCTCCCACCCCACGGACGTTGCTGACACCCCTAGGAAGTCTATTCGCTTCGCCGTGGTTCGCACTGATCGCAGTCGCGATCGCGGAGTTGCTGACTTTTCGCTCGGTTCACAACGGACTGATTGCGGACGACTATTTTCATCGAGCCGTGCTGAGCGGTTCGAATCGGTTTGGCGAGTTGTTGCCTGGGCCGCAAGGAATGTTCCGATTTGCGGATGGCGATCCGGTGCATACGCGGGCTTGGATGGATGTTGGATGGCAGCCCTGGTGGACCGATCCAGACATCAAGGCGGAGTTTTTTCAATTCATCCCCACGCAGACGCACATTCTCGACTACTGGCTCTGGCCGGACCGGCCCGAGTTGATGCACGTTCACAGTTTGGTCTGGCTGGCATTGCTTGTCTTTCTGGTAGCGAAATTTTATCAAAGAATTCTAGGCCCAACATGGATGGCTGGCGTCGCGGCGTTATTGTTCGCCATTGAGGACGGACACGCTTTGCCGGTTGGTTGGATCTGCAACCGTAACAGTATGATCGCCGCCAGTTTCGGCATCGGCTGCCTGATTGCACACGACTTGTGGCGGCGGGAAGGGAAACGCTGGGCATTCTGGCTCGCCCTGGTCCTGTGGGTGGCCAGCCTGTGTTCCAAGGAGGAAGGAATCGCGACGTGCGCCTATCTGTTCGCGTACGCCTTGTGGTTGGATGGAGCGACCATCGGGAAACGCATCCTAACGCTTGTGCCCTATGGACTCTTGTTGATTGTTTGGCGCATTGGCCGTGACTCGCTGGGTTTTGGTGTCGCACACGTGGGGTCTTACGTCGACCCGTTTACCGACGCCGGGCGATTTTTCACGGCATTCTTCGAGCGTTATCCCGTCCTCTTGCTGGGGCAGTGGGCGGGCTTGTCGGAACTTTGGGTGGTGTTTGGTTCGATGATCTGGTGGATCGCGGTCGGTTACGTCTGCCTGCTGGGTCTCGTTTTTTGGCCGCTGTTGCGAAGGGACCGGATCGCGAGATTCTTCGCCACCGGAATGCTGCTGGCGGTGATTCCCGTTTGCGCGACATTCCCGATGGATCGGTTGTTGATGTTCACTGGTCTTGGAGCCTTCGGCCTGATGGTGAGGTTCTGGAATGCCGTATTTGCCCCGGACGAGTGTACCGCGAAGGATCATGTAGCCGAATCCGGGAGAATTCGGGGCTTTGAAGTTCCAGCGTCCGAGCTCTCACAAGATTCGGCGACGAGGACTCTGCCGTCTGAAAATCCATCGCGCCGTAGCATGGACGGGCTGCGCCGGGGGTTTGGACTTTGGAGGGTGGTTGCCGTACCGGTTGCCTTGCTCCTGGTGTTATTCCACGTCATCGCGGCGCCATTCCTGTTGAATTTGCGAGTCTCAGCTCCGTGGGGTTCGCGCGAGTTTACCGATGCGATGTTTCCCACCGTGCACTTTGATCCCTCGATCGAGCAGCAGGATCTGATTTTGGTCAATCCGCCCGTCGCCTGGCTTGCCGGCTACTGCCTGTTCCAATACGAACATGCAGGCCTTCCCGCGCCGCGAGCAGTACGGAGTCTCGCCCCTGGCATTGACGGAGTCACAGTGCGTCGAACGGGCGACCGAACGATCGAAGTGATTCCGTTCAACGGCTACATCAAATTTCCCGATTCGCTGCTTCGCAACGAACAATATCCACTGAAACTCAGCGAACAAGTACACCTCGCAAGAATGATCGCAACCGTGTTGTCGATCGAAGCCGAACGCCCCAAAATCGTTGCCTTCAGCTTTGAGACTCCGCTCGAGGACAAATCACTCCGCTGGATCCAATATCGGGACGGAGAGTACGTCCCATTTATACCCCCAGCCATAGGCGAAGAGGTCTTTTTGCCAGGACGCGGAGGGCCACTAAAACGTTGGCGCGGAAACCAGTAAGGACATTGTCGAACGAACGAAGGTAAGAATTGTCTCGATTCGTACGATTTCAATTGGAGTACTCCAGTTGAAAAGGCAGATCTCCCGAAATTATCTGCGAGCCGTCCTACAAACGTTCGGAGAGCGCGCAATAGCTCGCTTGCGGATACTTCCGATCGAATGACGGCGAGCCTGACGTCAGCTCCGCTTTGACTTTCCCTTGCCCTTAGCCTCAGCCTTGCTCTTAGCCGCGGCCTTGTCCTTTGCTGCGAAATACCAGACCCAGATGGCGATAACAAGGCAGCCGGCAATTCCCCATACGACATTCGCCACTTGGTTGCGCTGAATAGATGAGGGCTGAACCATGATCTCAAAGCCAACAAATGTGGCGACCACGAGTACCAATGTGCCAAAAGTGGAAAGTACGGAGAAGATGAGGTTCACGATGCACCCAACAGGTGTTTCTTGCTGGTCTGCCAATCATGTGAATGGGCAGTGAAAATCGAACGATTGAAAGCGAAAGCTGATGCAATACTCTGAAAATATCTGATTGGCAATAGAATTAATAGGGCGCCCAATGTACCGCTGTCGTGAGGCCTGACAAAGATTAGTCGGAACGCGCTCGCGTCCGGTTCCGGACTCCCTCACATTGTGAACCGCGGCCGGGGACCTTTCAGGTAGGGTGATGCACAACCGGGTAAAACGCAGGGAATTTGAAAAAATCGAAGTTCATGAGTCGGTGATTATTTGGTTACGCCGAAATGGTGTGTTTGGGGGGACGAATCTTTATCCCGGAGGGATTACAGATATTAGCCGGGGCGTTGAGCGGAGTGTCGATGATCGACACGGAGCGACACCCCCGGTTTGAATTCATGAGAATTGGGGCGATTGAGGACTCTCGTCCGCAGTCTCACGACTGGAGCCAGGCGCCTCGTCGCAGTGACGGCGCTCCACCTTATTCCAACAATTCTCGAACCACGGTTCCGCCAGCGACCAAGGGAGCCGGGCGACCTGGTGATACCAGCAGCTCCTGCCTGGGATCGATGCCGAGCAAATGATAGGCGGTGCAAAGAATGTCTTTGGGGTCTATCGGCCGGTCTGTGACGTCCGATGCCGTTGCGTCGGAAGCCCCGAGAACCTTACCTCGTGGAATTCCCGCGCCGGCGAATAACTGGCTATACGCGCGAGACCAATGGCCCCGCCCCGGTGCTCCGGCGGCGGTAATATCAAACCGCGGCGTACGGCCATGTTCACTCAGGCACATCACCAGAGTATCCTCCAGCAAGCCTCGGCGGTCCATGTCGGTCAATAACGTTGAAAACGCGCGGTCAAATGCCGGCAGCAGGAAATCCTTCATCCGCGAGTGATGATCATAGTGCGTATCCCAGCTCTCGTCGGTCTGACCGAATTCGTCCCACACGACAGTGACAAACTTCACGCCTGATTCCAAAAGTCGCCGAGCCGTCACACACGCCTGTCCAAACAATGTCATCCCGTAATCTTCTCGCAACTGCGGCGATTCGTGTTCCAGACGCAGGGCGTCCAGGACTGCGGGTCGTGTCAGGAAGTCCAGCGCAAGCTGTCGTTGCCGCGAATAGCTGTCACCCGCTGCCGTTCGATGCAGATCGGCGCGCTGTTCTTCGAATTGAGATAACAATGACCGCCGCCGATTTAGCGAGTCCAGCGAAATATCCGTGGAATCGCCCACGCCAAACGCAAATCGTCCGTCCGGTGTGATGGCACGAAACGGATCGCCCAAAGGTGCCTCACCCCGAAATTCGGTGCAGAGCGGATCAAAGGCCGTTCCTAGAAACCCGCCGAACGTTCCTGAACGTTTATTCGGCCGTGCGAACAGACTCTGCCGCCACGGTAATAAGACACTCGTGGGCATGCCCCGAATCTGCGGACCGAAGTCACCTCGGCTGGTCAGATAATCGACAACGCTCCCCAGATAAGGCCATTGGTCTGGATGTCGTTGCCGCCCTTCAATCCGTTCGGTATCGGGGTTGCCGGTCAGTGTGTACGAAGCGGAATGAATATTCCACGGATGAGACATCGAACGAACCAGGGTGCAGCGGTCAAGCACGCGGGCTGATCGCGGCAAATGTTCGCACACACGCACCCCCGACTGGCACGATTCGATGGAATTAAATTCGCCCCGAATCTCGACCGGTGCGTCGGGCTTAGGATCAAACGTGTCCAGTTGACTCCAGGCCCCATAGATATAGAGGACTAGACAGCGTTTGGCCCGACCAAATCCTGGCAATCCTGCAGTACTCGATTCCGAATCCCCCCGGACTTCAGCCGATCCATGCAGACCCGTTAAACCGCACATCCCCAGGGCGCCGGACTGCAACACGGCGCGGCGAGACACTCCACCTGCGAATCGCTGCTTCGAACCGAGGATTTGCAGCATATTGGTCTGCCGTTCAAATGACAGGATCGTCGTTCAGGACATCCGTACACGTAAGCCCACTGGTCCTTCGGTGTTTTGTGTATTTCTATGAGAGCAATTCCGCCATCGGTTGGGCATTGTCTTCGACCAGATATTGTGGTCGGCCGTTGAGGTCGTTGATCGTTGTCTGGCCCGCATCGACTCCGAGATGCCGGAACAGAGTGGCATAGACTTCGCCGAACGTCACCGGCCGGGCGACGGCTTCCCCGGCAATACGATCGGTTGCACCAATGATCTGGCCATGCCGCATTCCGCCGCCGGCCATCAACGCGCAATTGACCTGGGGCCAATGGTCGCGGCCCACGATGGAACTGATCTTCGGCGTCCGGCCAAATTCCCCCCAGACGACCACAGCACAATCGTCAGCCAGACCTCGCACATGCAGATCTTCCACCAAAGCACTGACACATTGATCGAAGACCGGAAAATCCTCGGCTTCCCGCAGGAAGATGGAATTATTAGCCCGGCCCTCGGCATTCAGTCCGCCATGGAAATCCCACTTGCTGTAATTCAAGGTCACAACGCGAACCCCGGCTTCAATCAAGCGACGGGCGAGCAGCAGGCTTTGCGGCACACGCGGGGCGCCGTTCCCGTCCATCATGATTTTCGGGTCACCGGTACCGTATCGCGCCACCGTTCGCGGGTCTTCCTTCGACAGGTCCAGGGCCTCGGCCAGCTTCGATGAGGTGAGCAACCCCATCGCCTGTTCGGTGAAGGCGTCAAGGCCCTTCATCATCGACGTTTGATCGATCTCGCGCCGAATGACGTCGAAGCTCTTGAGCAGTGACTTCCGGTCGGCCAGCCGATCCAAAGTCACGCCATTAAGAACCATATCCTTCCGGGTCTCGCCCAGCGGCTTAAACGGAGAATGCGCGGCACCCAGAAATCCTGGACCTGGTTCGTTGTAAGGGCCGTGAGTGCAGGTGTAGCACAGGCTGACATACGGAGGTGATTCTGGACGCGCCGGACCTTGCACTTTCGAAACCATCGTCCCAAACTGAGGCCAGCCGCCCGACGGCTTGGGCTTTTTCGGATTGTGGCCGTTGAAGACCTGGATCGCATCGTGATCATGCTGATTCCCGACCAGCGAGCGAATCACGGTCAACTTGTCCGCCAGTTTGGCGAGACGGGGAAAGGCCTCACAAATCTCGAATCCGGGAACATTGGTCGCAATTGGCCGCCAAGGTCCAGCGATTTCCTTCGGCGCTTCCGGCTTGAGATCGAACATATCCTGATGCGGGGGCCCGCCGACCAGGTAAATCATGATGACCGATTTCGGCGATTTTGGTTTATGGCCCGACAGCGATTCCGCCCGCAGGAGATCCGGCAACGTCCAGCCGCCAAGCGTGCCCATCGCGGCAAGGGTGCCGATCTTCAGCACGTCTCGTCGTGAGACGCGGTCACAGAAATCACGAGTGGAATGGGGAATTCCCGCAATCGTTAACATGCTTAAACTCCGAAAGGCAGCGATGTTCCATGAATTTCATCGTCGTTGCTATTCCCTTTATATCAACAAATCTGCATGAATGCCATTCTGGTTTTGATTCGAACGACATTTTTGTCGCTATTCGGTGCAGAATAGGGGCATGATTGCGGGTTGGCGATCGCCGATCGGTGGGCTCAACGTTCGTGAGAACGTGCATACTCAGCAGAGATCGCGTAGTGGTAACCTGAGCGGCACGGCGCAAGCTATCGCCAATTGCGATAGGGACTTTCGACGCGTAGGCGGTTGTATCGTCGGTTCAGCACGGACATCATGCGCAATGCCATACCGTTGACGATCGAACAGCGGCGGAAGAAGCGGTATTCAACGAATCGATACTTGTTTCGGTCATAAGGACGCTCAGCGGCGCGGCCTTCTTGTCGTCTGCGTAGGATGGCCGCCCTCGGCCCGCCCTCGGCCGTCGATTCTTGCAGTTCAAACGAAGGGAAAGACGGACACAGGCGAGCAAATTTCCAATGGAGCTTCTCCATCAGTTTTCAATCTGAACGAAATGCAGACGGCCGAGGGCGGCCATCCTACTTCTTTGAATCTGCGTTCCTGCTTAGGCATCTCGATTTGCGAGCACGACTGCTACAGCTCGTGAGATTCTCAGAAACATCCAGATGTGTTCTTCGGAACATGAGTGCACATCACATCCATAGCACACTCATGCGTATCTCGAAGCGAGTCTCAAAAATCAACAACGAAACGACCCCCAGAAAATCCGAATGCAATACCACGTGTGGATTGTGGCCCTGGGGCCATGACGGCATGTCTTGCCGCTCTGTGACAACAGTTGTGTACCGGACGTTTCAATTCTCGATCAACGGGCTTTCATTTGCATTCTGCCAAACTTGCCGAGTGCCATGCAGAGCATGTTATGTCGCGCAATGGACTTTACATTGGTTCTGCCATTGAGTTAAATACTTCAAGGCATCCGTTGGGGCATTTCGCAACGATCTTCCATTCGCAACGGGCGCTGATCGATCCTCGCGGTGAAGCAGGGACTGTTCCTCTCTCAATTCTCGTGGGCAGCATTTCAGACCGGGAGATTTCCATGTTGCGATCGATTCGGTGGTCAGAATTGTGGAGTCACCTGTCCCACCGGACGCTCAGTCGACGGCGGCCAATCACTCGGACTTCACGAATCACTCAAATCGAAGCGCTGGAGAGTCGCTTGCTGCTGACCGGGCTGGCAACAGTCGACTCGTATGCCGAGACTTACCGTGATTTCAACTTCAATGTCACAGGATCGTTCGGCGGTAGCACGACAATACCAAATGGATACTTTGACGGCACACAGCATGTCGACTATCACGATAGCTATTCCGGAAGTCTGATTAGCGGGCAGGGGACGGCGCAATTCAGCAGTCCGTCAGATGGGACAACGAGCGGATCGGTCGAGGCCCATATCTCGGGAGAGGATAATTCCGGGTCCTACGATTACGTGGATTCCGCCGGAGTCTCGGGGGAGGTCCACAACGGTGAGCTGTCGAATTTCAGCAATTTCCCGATTGATCCTGGCACCTTCGCCATTTCTGGCAATTTCAACGTGTCGACGTGGGGCGTGAATGTGAGTTGGACAGGGAATCCCTCTGGCGGGATCAGTACCGGCGGTTTTTTGGGCTCGGTCAATCAGGATGATCAGCCTAAAACGGACTTCAATGCCAATGTCGTGTTTGACACCTCTGATGCTGACGCCATTCACGATAGCGACCATAGTATTAATGACGTGGCGTCAAAAGTGAAGGCGATGGTGACGATCGATGTGACGGGGCAATTGATGCACGCGCCCTCGATGGCAACCGCCGCGACTCATGCCCACATCTATCTGGGTGATCCGAGTCTGGGGCAGGAATTGACTGATCCGATCGATATTCACTGGAATACAGGTACTATCGCGCTAAAGCTGAGTGATTTTCTGGGCAAGGGGACCGATGTCGGCGATGGCAAAATTCATGTCGTATTTGACAAAGAAAATGCCGTGGATGAAGCGGATGAAACCAACAATGACCAGAGTTTTGTGATTGACTGTTACGATCTGGTGGCCGTCGGCATGAATTGGGCTCCCGATGGCAGCGCCTATGCCCTGTTTTCCGTCGGAGTGGGGGGACTTAATAATGGCGGGCTTGGCGCCACTTCGCTGACGATTTATTACGCCGATGCCAATGGAAACCGGCTCGACGCGACTCCAGCCACTCCGAACTTGATTGATCCATTGTCGATCGAACTCATTGATGGAATTGACATACCGACCACAACGGACGGGGAATTTCTGCTTCCCACGCTGCCGTTAACCTGGCGGCCTGACGGGGCGACTCAGTTGATTGCCGAGATCGACGACATCATTCCCCCCAATGTTGAAGTCACCAAAGCGAACAATGTGGCGCCGCTACCGCTCTCTGAGATTACGGTTAGCGGCTCACACTGGAACAACGATGGCAGCGTGGATGTGGGAGTCCACGTCGCGCAACTTCCTTTGCAGTACGATACATCGGTTTCATTATATTGGGGAGAAGGCGCGCCTGGGAATTTCACGTCTCTCACGAAAATTAGTGACGTGGCGCTCCCCAAGGACACAATCGGTGATGTGACGCTGAATGTATCGGCCGCGGATCTGGGGACACCTCCTCTCAGCACGGAATCGCTGGTGGTCATTGCGGATCCGCCACAGCCCGGGCTGCCGTTTGGGAAGATCCTTGAGCCCGATGAAAATAACACGTTTCTGTTGCCATTGAATCCGGTCGATCAAGAATTCGACGCCGACCAGGATCTTCCGCTCATCAACGTACTCACACCATTAGGGACTCACGCCGGGACGTTTGTCGCAGTCAGCGGCCAGGGACCACAACACGGAAATCTGCAACTGCAGACGAACGGAGTATTTACTTACACGCCGGACAATCACTATCTCGGCGATGACACGTTTCAATTTTATCTCCACGGAACGGCCGGCGATTCGTTGCCAGCCACGGTCACCATTCATGTGCTTCAGAGGCCGATCGCAAATGCTCACAGTTATACCCTGACCCAGGATACGCAGCTCAATAACCACGTGACCGGAACGGATCCCCAGCAACTAGCCTTGACCTTCGCGGTGGTGCAACAACCCGCGCACGGCGGCGTGCAGTTTCAGACAAATGGGACCTTCACTTATACTCCGACCGCTGGTTACTCGGGGCCTGACAGTTTCACGTTCACGGCTGCCGACGGCGTCGGCATTTCCGCTCCCGCGAAGATCACTTTACAGATCAACCCCAGTAATCTACCTCCGGTCGCCGATGCGAACAGCTTCACATTGACTCAGGATTCGCACGTGAGCGGTCAGTTGACGGGCAGTGATCCCGAGCAACACGTAGTCACGTTCGCCGTGGCCCAACAACCGTCGCACGGTAATGTTCAAATCCAGACAAATGGTGCATTCACGTATACTCCGACGGCTGGCTATTCGGGGCCTGACAGTTTCACGTTTACGGACAATGATGGAAACAGTGATTCCCCCCCTGCGACCATCAGTCTGCAAATCAACGCAATCAATCTGCCGCCGGTTGCCCATGCGAACAGCTTCACGTTGACTCAAGATTCGCACGTGAGCGGTCAACTGACGGGCAGCGATCCCGAGCAGCATGCGGTCACGTTCGCCGTTGCGCAACAACCTTCGCACGGTAACGTTCAAATCCAGACAAATGGGACCTTCACTTATACTCCGACGGCTGGCTATTCGGGGGCTGACAGTTTCACGTTCACGGACAATAATGGAAACAGCGATTCCACCCCAG
>JAQGHT010000907.1 GCA_028291565.1 Planctomycetaceae bacterium
ATTTTGTGGCCTGGTTTGCAGCGTGTAGTGATACCGCGCACGGTTCAGAATGAGACGTTTGATCACGGGGATCAGTATTGAAAAAGACTCATTCGTGGCCGCGAACAGTATAACTCGCTCTCAGATCTGGACATTGTAACAATCATCGGACCAACCGGAAGGTTTCAACTGGAAAATCCGCGTTCCAAGAACGGTTTCAGGCGTATAATTGGATCGGATTTTGCACCAAACCTGGGAGGCGGAACACTCTAGGATTTCGCCATTCTGATCAACGAGTCCGAAAATTGCTCATTGATCGATCCTTACCTGGGGAATTTGATCATGCAACGAATTCACTGGCAGGAGCATTGGGCTGCCATCCGCCGGCACAAATTATTCGTGATTCTGATTCTGATCGGCGCTCCATTGATTGGACAACTGGTCAATCAAGACCATGGGTTTCTATTCGGCTGGCTGGTCAGCATTTTGGCGGTCATCTGGCTATGGGGTACGGGGCACGCTGGAGGCTACTAGCCCAGCCGAAGATCGTTCGGCAAAACAGTGCCGCGAGCGGATTTGCGAGGGCGAAACAGGTGCCAGGCTCCGAATCCGCACAGCGCGATCAAGCCAACTGCAGCGATTCCCAAGGATTCAGCGGAAGTTGCTCGCGAGGCTTTCGATTCCGGCGGTTTGCTGGTCAGCTTCACTCGTCCAACCAGCAATGGGGCGCCACGAGGAACATCAAACGCCGTGTACGACATGATCTTCAAATAATAACCGACAAACTCCATGTCGATCCGAACGTCTGTTCCGATCGGCAACCCTGGTGGTCGTTCCGGAAAGACGATGACATACGGAAACGACTTCGAATCATCGGTCCAACCCCAAGCCTCATACACAGTCTTCACATTCAAGGGGTTCTCATCCGACTCATAACGCAAAACGCGCCGCACGTGGAGTTTCAGGTGCATTAATTGGCCACGATAGCGATTGGGTTCATCCCACAACTGAGAGAATGAAATGCCCTTTACAGCCCGCGATTTGAGTTTTTCAAACGCTTCTGTGCGACTCCAACCCATCAATTGCCAATAGACGGGCATCTCGCCGGCTCGCAGCGGCGCTCGATCGGTCATTAATTCGAGTTTCGGTTTGAGACCTTGCGCCGCCAGTCGATCCTGGTCGTTGGGACCGGGAACTATGATCTCGGCGTTCGGTTGTGCCTCGGAATTCTGAACAACCGCCGCAGGTCCCTCTCGATCTGCGTTGATTTCGTCGTCCTCACGACGAGCCAGCCAACTCCAGATCGCCGGATTCCTCAGCCAACCATACATCATCCACAACAGCACCAACAACATGAGCAGTGAGAGCGCCCGTGTCGCGGAAATGGACTGCCCGTAGGGGCGTATCAAATGACGGCGCATGGCTCGTTTCCTTCAAGATGACTGAGATGATCGAAACCTGGTCATCTCGTGGCTGAGACGAAACTGATGCGTTGCATCTTCTGGCCATCGGGCAGGACCTGTTGGGTGCAGATATCGACAACTTTCATCAATTCCTCGTAATGCAGCCGGTCATCGACGATCAATTGAATTCGGTCGAACGGAATCTGCTGGATTTCGAAGATCTCTTTCATGTGTCGCTTCAGGGCCGCGATCCCTGAGGCGTCCAGACGTCCTTGAACGACTGGCCGCATGCCAACTTTGATTTGCGACACTTCGCCCAAGCTATTGGCATTAATGTACAGATCGAGTTTTTCTAATCCACTGATGTCACTGCCATCCCCGCCCATCGTCTGGGGCTTATCGCTTTTGACGTTGGTGACGGGAATCGGCGGTGGCAGATGCATGGCCAGCTGCCCCTCAATGGGCGCCGGACGAAAGGTCAAGATAAAAAACGCGAGTAACTGGAATGCCATGTCGAGCATGGCGGCCAGATTCAAATCAACACTCGAGGACTTACGGTGGCGGCGGCTGTGACGGCGCATGTCAGTGGACCTCCTCAGATGTCATGGCACTGAGTGAAAACTGAATATATCCCTGTTTCTGGCAGACTTCGATGACATGATTCAGTTCTCGGAATGGAACTCCACGGTCGGCACGAATGATGACCGGTACTGGCAGCTCGTTATTCTTGAGAGGTTTGCCGATGCTCTCGAGCTGCAGCTTCAACAGTCGCGCTTCGCGCAGCACATGTTGTTCGACGTCCACCGACTGGCCGTAGGCGTGTACTTTCCCTTCTCGATTGATATTCAACAACAAGGGTTCCATCTTGCCCTCCCATTTAAGTGGGCGAGCCGAACCGAGTACGGGCAGCTTCAGCGTCAAGTCCATCGACGCCCCCTTGAAGTTGATCACCAGCATAAAGAACGTAATCAGCTGGAACACCAGATCGAGAATCGGTGTGAGATTCGGCTCGGCTCCTTCTGAACTGTGAGCGGACATCCCAGGTCTCCTTTTGAATCTCGGTGTTTCAGCGGAAATTAGGCATGCGTGGCAGTGGTCGAAGCTGCCGGTTTGCTTTGCACGACGCCATGAAAGCGTCGGATGAATTCATCCGCCGTATTGATTGTTTGCACGGTGAGTGTGGAAACTCGGTTCTTAAAGACCGCGAAAAAGTAAATCGCCGGCACAGAAAGCGCCACACCTTCGAACGTGATCAGCAACGCCTCGGAGATTCCACCAGCCACTTCGCTGGCCTTCATTTGCGCGTCCGAAGTCGCGATGACGCTGAAGCTGGCGATCATGCCCTTCAGTGTCCCCAACAACCCGATCATCGGCCCCAGGGAACCAATCACGGCCAACATGCTGATTCGCCGTTCCATTTCGACCGTGATCGCCTCGCCCTGCCGGTCAATGGCCTCGCGACTATCACCCAATCCTGTCGAATAGGCTGCCAGCCCTGCAGCGATTAAACCACCCAGGTAGGTTTCGCTGTCTTTGGCCAGGCGGTAGACACCGTTATAGTCGCGTTTGGACAACAATGTGCCGCATTCGCTCAGCAACTCCGGTGGGGCGACCACTCTTTCGCGGAGTTCCAGAAACAATTGCGTGACCAGGGCCACGAAATAGAACGAGATCAGCAGCAGGACTCCACCAATCCAGCCTGACGTGTGAATGATCCAGTAGAGTTGCGACTGCTGGACATGCGGCGTCGCCGCATCGGCTGACGCTTCCGCTGCTGTCGCGTCCGGATGCTCTTGTGCCTGCAATGTCACACACGGGACGGCGGCGATGACTACCATCAGAAACCACAGCCAGACTTGAAATCGAAGCGGTCTTGGTACGGAGTTCATGAGACTTTCCTTAAGCTTGGAGGCTTCAGTGCGATCATGTTTGCAGAGTTGACGCAACGAGCGAGAATCTTGCGGTATTGAAGGGAAAGTGACGACTCGTCGAATTTCCATCGCGTGGAGTGATCTGCCGTTGATTTAATTTTAATCTGTCGCCCAACAACTTCCTGTCAGGAAAACGAGCAATCCGAAGCGGGTAAAACCTGACTCGCTTGCAGTCGCCACTCAATCGACGATGATTGAGATAAGGAGATTGTTCGATGAGGTTTGAAAGTCCGATTCACGTAAAGCGATTGATCTGGTTGAATTCCGTGCCCTATCTGATCGCGCTGGGATGTGTCGTGGCGGCCAGTGTGGTCCGCATTTGGCTGGACCCCCTGTTCGGGGAAAAGTTTCCCTATGTGACTTACATGTTCGCGATCATTTTTGTCGCATGGTACGGCGGACTGGGTCCGTCACTGCTGACCATGACGCTTGGGTTTCTCTCGGCATTCTACTTTTTTGCATCGCCGCGCGGATCGTTCAAAGTGCAGGGAGTTGACGGCCAGGTGGGGGCCGTCCTGTATATTGTGACTTCTCTTTCCAGCATTCTATTTAGTGAACTGATGCGGGCGGCGGAGCGCCGGGCGAAATCCACCGCTCTGGAACTCCAGACACAGCGATTGAAGCTCGAATCTGAAGTGCTGGAACGAAAAACCGCTCAGGACGCCTACGTCAGTCTGTTACGGCGCATTGTCAGTGTACAAGAGGATGAACGCCGACGAATTTCCCGGGAACTGCACGACCAATGCGGTCAGGATTTGACGGCCCTGCACCTCGAACTCAAGATGCTGGAGAATGCCTTGAAGCAAGGTCTTTCGTACGAGGCGCGACTGCAGTCCATGCGGCATTTGCTGGAACAGGTCACAAACGAGATTCATCGGCTGGCGGTCAAAGTTCGTCCCTCATCATTGGACGATTTGGGATTGACCATGGCCGTAACAAATCATTTGCAGGCCTGGATGTCACTCACCGGTGTCACGGTCGACTATGAATGTCGCGGATGGAATGACGTCCGGGTTCAGGAAGACGTGGAGACGGCCTTGTTTCGCGTCCTACAAGAAGCTCTGACAAACGTGGCACGGCACGCGGACGCTCGATCGGTCAATGTCGTACTGTATCGGGACGCTTCGAATATTGGACTGATCGTCGAGGATCAGGGACACGGATTCGATTTTGAGTTTGATGTCTCGGACCGGCAGGCGCCCCAGCACTTGGGATTGCTGGGAATGCGTGAACGGATGCTTGCAATCGGCGGCAGCCTGGAGATTGAATCTGCCGTGCAATCGGGAACGACTATTTACGCCCGTGTTCCTTGTCAATCTGCCGTGAGACACTCGCATGAAGCCAATTGAAGTGTTTCTCGCCGAAGATCACGAACTGGTTCGAGCCGGGCTGAAGTTGTTGATCAACGCAGAGGCGGATCTTCGCGTAGTTGGCGAGGCTGCGGATGGCGTGACAGCATGTGAACTGATCGCACAGCTTCGACCGCAAGTCGCCATTATCGACCTCAGTATGCCCAAGATGAGCGGCATTGATCTGGTCACTCGCCTGCAATCGCTTCCCGATCGACCGCGAATTCTGGCTCTGACTGCGAACGAAGATCCTGGTTATATCAAACTCCTCTTTCAACTCGGAGCGACTGGATATCTCTTCAAAAGGTCCGCTGCCGAGGAATTGATTCTGGCGATCCGCACCGTTGCCCGTGGCGAGCGCTATCTCGGCCCCAATCTCGTCGATTTGCTTGTCAACCAACTCGCAGTGCCAGCTTCGCCCGCCTCAGAGACGTTGGCTGCCAGAAAAGAGCGAGCCGCAATCTCAACAGTCGTGCTGAGCGACCGCGAACGCGATGTCCTGAAACTGATTGCCGAAGGTCTGACGAATAAAGAAATCGCAGCGCGGATGAATATCAGCATCAAGACGGTCGAAACCTACAAAGCCCGCGGAATGCAGAAGCTCAATCTGCGAGGTCGCGCTGATATCGTGCGTCACGCGGTGACTCTCGGCTGGCTGAACATTCCCTAAATCAACCTGTCGAATCTGCCACAGTCAGACGGGTTGCCAATAACACAGCAACATATGTTGATACTGCAGCAGAGTTCGCCGTGTCGGGCGGAAGATCAACGTACAGACACTTTCGCAAATTGAGAATCAGATTGCGAAATGGCATTGTGAGTGCCAAAATCGCCAGGTTTTAATGCAGGCGTGCGAGATTAATGCGCATTAATTTGACGTCGCGGCCAAGTTGTTTTGCGACAAACTACTTTGAGGCTGATGGGGCGCGGGGACCGACTGAAAGCGCGTGGCCTCGATCTGGGATCTCTTTTCTTGAGTCTGTTGCCGCGCCGACTCGGTCGATTCAAATGGTTTTTCGACCGGAGCCAGGATCCCGTTTCTTGCGCCAGCAAAGGCTCCAGCAAAGGCTCCCACGATCCCACCGCACAGTGCAAAATAGCCCGCAGTCCAGACGAGTTGCAAAGGTTCTGTGTGAATTCCCTTGCCGATTCCACCGAAAACGAACCCGTACAGTCCACTGCACGTCGCGCACAAAAGTGCGTCGATCACGATAGGCCACATCACCCGCAACGCCTTCCGCTCAGACAAGTGCATCTTGATTTCCATCATGGCGCTCCCGGTTCAGCTTGTCGGCAACTCACCGCATGCGACTTGTCGCATCGATTCGGAAACAGACAAATGTTCCGAACTGCGGATTGTGCCACTCATTCGCTTGAACCTGACGAAATCGTAAGCAACGTTCGTGCCAATGCAGTAGCTCGATCGCAAATTCGAGCGGGGCTTGGATCAACTCAAGTTTGAGTGTTCCTTTTCTCATGTTTATGGCTGGATACGATGCTCACATTTTGTGACTGGAGTCGTTTCACTTTGGATGTACCGTTTGGAAGTAAGTATCGGAAGGGCGAGGCTCCCGCTTTTGAAGTTGCGCAGTTTTTGTGGCGAACCGCTACCGCCGACCCCGTGTCGGTGGAGCCCTGACTGGCAGGCTAAATCAAATCCCCTGGAAAATGCTCACTCAACGTGTGGTCTGGTTTGCCCCTCTGCCGCCGCGAGAGTACGCTCAATCAACAGAAGGACGTTCGTTCGCGGCGGCAGAGGGGCAAACCAGACATGAGCGTTGAGAATTTCCTCGATTTATTTGTTTTAGCTGGCCAATCAGCGCTCCACTGACGCGGCGTCAGTGGGGGCGGGATTCTTGGACGATACACATGTGTGCTTCACTTCAAAAGCTCCCACCGAGCCTGGGCGAGCTTTAGCTCGACGTCCAGCGGAGGCCGACCTCCTTCGCGTGCCGCGCTCCCAAATTTGACAATAATTACGTTGCCGTTCCTTAGCGCGGAATGGACTCGTCAGAATTTGGGTGATTCACGACACTCGCCCAAAGTCTTACGACTTCAGCTACGGGGGAGAGGCCAGATGACAAGTTGGCACTGCTGGATATGAACCTGTTATTCCCGGGCAAGCTACGAATCATCAGCCAGCTCTTCGGGACTCACAGCCCGTTTGTGATCCGCCGGTTGCTGCAACCCGCTGGCCCGATTCAGTGCGGCTTTGCCAAATTTGGCGTTGATCTGGTCACGGACTGAATCCAGCCGCGAGTCACGGGCGCGCGATTCATCCGGAAAGAGACTGAGCTGTTTTTCTTTGAGATTCTCGAAACCGCTGACGCCAACCCCTATCAGGCGGACCGCAAAATTCCCATCCGCCAGCGCCACATCGAGCAGCGATGCGACTGTATTCCAGATTTCATGCGTGATGTCAGTCGGTTCGGCCAACGTTTGAGCTCGGGTGATCGTGCGAAAGTCGCTGAATCGCAGTTTCAGATTCACGGTCCGTCCGCGCAATGCACCTCGACGCAGGCGATATGCCACTTGTTCGACCAGATCCAGTAGCCACGCCCGTAGCACTTCAGATGAGGTTTGATCGATGGCGAATGTGGTCTCGTGAGAAATTGACTTCGCTTCGCGATCGGGGATGACCCTCCGGTCATCAATGCCGTGCGCCAATTGCCACAAGTGTTCTCCCTGCCTGCCGAACTCCCGCTGCAGTGCCTCCACGGACATTCGCCGAACTTCTCCAATTGTCTGAATTCCAATTCTCTCAAACACTTTTCCGGTGACCCGACCGACACCCCAAAGTCTGCCGACCGGCAGAGGATCCAGAAACGCCTGGATTTCGCCGGGAGCCACAAAAACCAGCGCGTCGGGCTTTTTCAAATCGCTTGCGACCTTCGCCAGGAACTTGTTCGGCGCCACACCGACAGAGGCCACCAAACGCAGAGTTGCACGAATTTCCGACTTAATCCGGCGTGCAATCTCGATTGCCGGCCCAAACAGGGACTCACTGCCAGTCACATCCAGAAATGCCTCGTCCAGAGACACGGGTTCGACCAGGGGTGTGAACCGCTCGAAAATTTCTCGAATTTGGCTGGAAACTTTGGCGTAGTAGGCGATTCGAGGTGGGATCACAATCGCTTGCGGACAAAGCCGGAAAGCCGTTGCCGATGGCATCGCACTGTGCACGCCGAACTGCCGCACCACGTAATTGGCAGCCGCGACCACTCCACGGCTTTCTGGTGTGCCCCCTACAATCACCGGTTTCCCGACCAATTCCGGCCGGTCTCGTTCTTCGACCGAGGCATAAAAGGCATCCATATCAACGTGAAGAATCATGAAATCTCCAGGCGGTTGCTTGCCAAACGTGCCACCGAATATCAATCATTCTCGCATACGTCTGGTTTAAACCCCACTCTGTTCTAC
>JAQGHT010000087.1 GCA_028291565.1 Planctomycetaceae bacterium
ACTCGAGCAGTGCTCCGCGACCTGTCCATCGCGAGCAAATTCACCGTACTGTTCGGAGGAGTCCTTGGATATGCGCAGGACCTGGACGTCATACTGGACGCAGCTGAGGCGTTGCGCGCCAATCCGGATGTTCAATTCCTGGTACTTGGGGATGGCCCGGAACGGTCGCGACTACAGGCAGCAATCGCGGAGCGCAGGCTTGTAAACCTTCACTTGCGCAGCTTGCTCGAAGCATCCAGTTACCGAAGAGTGCTGGGGGCGGTAGACATTGGACTAGTCACGCTGAAGTGCGCCATGAAAACCCCGGTCGTTCCAAGCAAGACCTTCGGCTTTTTCGCAGCCGGACTTCCTGTCATCACGGCCGTAAACGAGGAGAGCGACCTGCGCCGGATCATCGAGGTCTCGAGCGGCGGCATAAATGTCCCTGCGGGTGATGGTAAGGCGTTGGCGCAGGCAATTGAGCTTCTGTGGCGGAACAAACCTCTGGCCAGGGAATACGGCAACAATGGACGACGGTACGGGAAGGAGCATTTTGGCGTACGTCAGGCGTCTTTGAAGTATCTCACCCTGCTGGGTGGTTCGGCACACTACCTGGCACGCACGACCAAGGGTGGAATGTCTTCATGAGGTCCGAGCGACAGAAACACCGCTGGGTTGCCGTAGGTCCGCTGCCACCGCCCGTGACGGGCCAAAGCGTGGCTTTTCAGTGCCTGGTCGACAACGTTGAGTCCGGAGTTGTTGACGTAGTCGATCTGTCGTGCCGTAAACGAGGGTTGCCCGGTTCGCTGGCCCGAGTTTTGCACATGGTAAAGGTCATTGTTCGTTGCACAGTGGCGACGGCCGCGGCACGGCGAAACGTCTACCTCACGATGGGACAGTCGAGAGCCAGTTTCTTTCGCGATTTGCCCATTGTCCTAAGCGCTGCTTTGGCGCGTAGGCGCATAATCTGTCACCTTCACGGAGGCAACTACGGCGAGTTCTACTCAAACCAAAACGCCCTTATTCGCATGTTGATTCGCTTTGCTCTCCGGCGCGCGAAGGTGCTTGCTGTGCTGAGCGCGAAACTCACTGACATGTTCGATTTCGACCCAAGCCTTTCACCGAAGGTGCGAATTGTGCCCAACGGGCTGCCCTTCTCTGACCGGGAATCCGGCGGCCCCATGAGCCTGCCGAACGATAGCCCTGTTCGCATTCTGTTTCTGTCGAACCTTATACCGTCGAAGGGTTACCAGATCCTCGCTGACGCAGTGAAATTGCTGGCGGGATCCTACCATGTCAATGTGCATTGTAAGTTCTGCGGGACATTTTATTCGGTCGATAGCCGAGCCCGGCTGAGAGAAGATGCTGAATCGAGGCAGCGGTTTCTGAGTGCAATCGCCGCCCCGGCGACCGCCGGATTCCTCGAATACTGTGGCGAAGTGAGCGGTGAGCAGAAGCTCGCGTTCTTGAGAGAGGCTCATTTCTTCGTACTGCCGACGACATATGTCAACGAAGGGCAGCCTGTCTCGATAATTGAAGCCATGGCGTTCGGAACTGTCGTCATCACCACGGACCATCGTGCAAATTCCGATCTGGTGCAGGGTGGAGTGACGGGCCTGCTGGTTCCTCCTTACGACGCGAGAGCGATTGCGGATGCCGTGTTTTCCCTGATCAGGGATCCTGAGCGATACGCGGCCATGAGTCGTAATGCATTCGAGTTGTACAGGCAGCGGTTCACACATGCGCGCCACATCAGTGCAATGCGTCGGTTGCTGGACTTGTAAGCCGGCTGAAGCATTTCATCCACGCCGAAGGCGTGTAACCTCTTGTCGTCTTCGGGAGGATGCCACTGGCGATTGTCATGGGTGATCTGTATGGCATTTGGCGCAACGCAAATATTGTCTTCGCTGCCGGATCGTTGGCTCACTCTTGGTAAACAAATCCGGGTAATTTCTCGCGAGTGCCGACGGGGTCCGGCCGGTATTCCTGTGACTCTTATAGCTGGTATATCTGACGAAGCCACTCAGCCGTCAACGCCATACCTTCTTCAAGAGAGTACGTGTTTTGATGATCCAGGTCTCTTTGCGCCTTGCTGACATCGACGAGCTTCGTTCTTGTCGTCAGGACTTCTGATTGTCGGTACTCCACAAGGGAGCCGGGGGCACCCGTAACTCTCAAGACAGTGTCCGAGAGTTCCTCGATTGTGTGCAGAGTGCTGCCGCCGATGTTATACGTCTCGCCGTCCCTGAAATTGTCTATGATATTTGCGAGCGTCCTGACCGTATCGGCAAGATACGTGGACGTGCGCCGGTGGCCACGGTATACGATCCACGGAAGACTGTGCAGGGCACTGTACAGAAACCGGCAATTTACCGAGCGGTACGGGCTGTAGCGCTCTCCGGGACCGTACGTATTGAAAAGCCGAACTATTACGGATTGTGTATCATATTGAGCGCGGGAGTTGCGGATCTGCAGTTCATTCACCCACTTCGTCATCGCGTAATCGTTGAGCTGATGCACTGCATATTCATCCATGGTTGATTCGACCATGGTGTGCGGCCAGTCGCCGTAGACCTCGGAGGAGGAAAAGTGGATAAGCCGAAAGTGATACCGCTCCTGCAGCCTGATAACGTTTTTCGTACCAATCGCGTTGGTCTTCCACAACGTCTCGTAGAAGTCCTCCCCGTTCCACCGGCCGAATTCTGCCGCGCAGTGATAAACGTAGTCGAACGGGCCGAATCGATCCCACACGCGTTCGAGTTGGCGAAACTCCGCAACGTCTGCCCGTGCATACCGAGGCTGTACCAGATGAGACGGAATACTGAATGCCGTTTCGTCAGCAGAGTGGCTGAGGTCGCAGCCGACGGTGGTAATGCCCTGGTTGCGTAACAGCGTCGTCAACGCGGAGCCGATTGTTCCCAGGACTCCGGTTATTAATACCCTCATGACGGTATCCGCACCCAAGATCCTTATTGTTCGAGTGGGCTGACCTTCGCTGCTTTGCCGGGGTCAGCACTTTGTGATTGAGACAGGATAATGTAGCGAGCTGAGCGTGTCATACCAGGTGCGAAGCGACAAACCAGCCTAGGCCTCATGAGCACGCACACGTACTCACAGCCTCCACTCATTGGACCCAGGTACCTTACAACTATAGTTAATTTTCCCAAACACCGGGTGGAGTTAATGAGGAACTCCGCTTCAGCACACTAACACGATGACAGGACGCGAGGGGAGACCGTTCGCGACACAACCAGTTCACTTGGACCCTTTTCCTGATTGGCGGGGACGTCGAAATGAGTCGATGCGAGAGCGTCAGAGGCTACGGCCATGCTCGTCATCCGAGAACACCTGTCCAAACAGCTGTTCTCCATACCGCGCGATGCTCTGCCCTGCCTGCCGGGCTCGCACCTGATCCACAAATGGAAATCGCAAGTGCTCCTCGAAATACCACTCCAACCGCTTCTCGTCCGCTTCCGTAAACGGATCCTGCACCTGGATCCGATACCCCGCTTCGTTGTCGAAACTGACCTCCGCCTCTCCTCCTCCTCCCTGCTCCCGTATCCGTATCGTCGACATCGCTGTAACCTCAGAATGTAGTCAGGGATTTTTTAAGAGCCGAAATTAAACGTCGGATCGAGTTTGGTCTTCTTCGTGCCAATCCGAAAAACTGAATATGTCAGTTTCTCGAAGGGATCTCGGTAAGTGCCCCTGAGCATGGCTGACTCACTCACATCGTTAGGAACAAGCTTGCCGTAAGCAGGATAGTAAAAAGCCTTTGCATCGGCTATGGTGTCGTAGTCGCGTGCCCGGGCCAGAATACAAAAGCCCGCCGTTAAACACCCCATCCTGATCCGGGGATTTCCAGCCGTGAAATCTTGACGTGCCTGCTTCGACAGCGCCAGTCGCATCGGCAAACTCTTGAACAACACCTTCGGCTGCGAATCTACTAACTTATTCAGCAACTCGTCCAAGACCCCGATCGCCTGATACGTGAACGCGGGAAACCCGAGTACAGAAATAAGGTTTTTAGCGGCGCCACTGCCCGCGAATCGGAAAATCTTTTGCAACCACGCGGGTTCAGTATGTTGTACGACCTCGAACGACAACTTACTCAAACCGCCTGGAATCTCAACCGGTCGATTTCCGAACGCCTTTCGAAAATCAACCTGGAGATCTTTGCTTTCGGTCTGTTTGCCTCTGGCCTCGTCATAAAGCTTGAGACCCGCCGCGATGGACCAGAACGCCGTATCAAAGTACTTGTCGCGCGAGTTTTCATCTTTTCCGAAATTGATACGCATGGTCGCTCGGGTATCTGGTGAAATTTCTTCCGAAGACCCGAGGTTGAAGGATAAAAGCTGCATGGTGGCCAGAACGTCCGGCTCCTCGGAACTGCCTTCAATGCTCGGCTCCACTTGCGAGGACTCCAGAATTGTCGGTCCATCTTGCCGATCATTCAACTGAAAGGCAACAAACTGGTCCTGGAGAAGTCGCGGGCTCATTGCCTCTCCTTTATCACTGGTGAAGACAAACTCGTTGTCCCGCCCCGAACGGCGAGTTGCATCGCCGAAAGCGATATTCCCAGAGTGAGGCGGCACAAACAGTGGGGTGATCGTTTCGTCTGGTCGAAACTCGAATAGGCTCACAGGGAACCTGCCTGCGCTGAGTTTTGTCCGGAAAGCAATTTCGTAGCCTCTTGCTCCGGGATCTGGAGTGCTTCCGCAACCCCGGAAACAATCTCCGCATCGGCGCTTTCCTTCCAGACAACAGCCAACCCCTGTAGAGTCAAAATGACTCCCTGCTTCTCGTTGTAGTTGATAAAGAGCGACAAAGCAGTAAGAAAATTGTGTTTAGCCTGCTCCCACTCCCGCTGCTCTTCCGCCACTGCGCCCAAGTTGTGATAGGTCCCCGCCTGTTCATAGCGATCGTTGAATTCGATTTTCAAGTCCAGCGCTTTGCGGTAATACTGCTCGGCCTGCTCCCACTGCCGCTGCTCCTGCGCCACCCTCCCCACGTTGTGATAGGTCGACGCCTGTTCATAGCGAGCGTTGAACTCGATCTTCAGGTCCAGCGCTTTGCGGGGCACTGTCACGGCGAGCAGATGTGATCCTGATTAGGTGCCAGCCGATGCGTAT
>JAQGHT010000089.1 GCA_028291565.1 Planctomycetaceae bacterium
TCAATGTTTCTCAATGCGACATTTCGTTCCCCCCGCTCGATTCCGCCAATGTACGTCCTGTCGAGTTCACAAGCCGCTGCAAAACTCTCTTGTGAATAGCCTTGCTCTTTCCGCAGTGCGCGAACGCGAAGTCCAAATCTCTCCAGAATGTCGGCTCGTTTTCCCATACGAGCCATTGAATGTTGACAATGAGCAGCGTTCTACGGACTATGAGTAGCAAGGCGAAATGACGACGATGCGTATCGTTTGTGATCTTCGAGGTTCACTGTTCTCATTTCCCACCTTCGACCGGCGAAAGGAACTCTGTTGTGCGTGCAAGATCTCTAATTCCTTGGCTTTTGCTCGGGTGTTGCGTAATGACTGGCTGCCAGCCAGCGCCTAAACCTATACCAATGCCAAAGCCAGTCATTCTCGGCCACGTTCTCGATCAAAACGTGTTTACGAGCAACGAAGTCGTCATTCAGATTCGGAACGATGGTGCGGATGGAATTGTTAATGTCAGGGTTTATGCGTTACGTGATCAGAGTAAGATGGCCCGCGGAGAGTCGGGAATTGGTAAAACATTTCGTGAGGCATTCACGCAAGATGCCGAACCACCGCCTGTAAATCGTTTTGACTACAAACGCGTTGAATACGGAGACTTAGACGCCCAGATTAAGGCAGGCGAAACGAAGACTGTCAGAATCAAAGTGCCCAGCTACAACCTGACCCGAATTCTGTTGGACGAAAGGCTGCTTACTGAGGCGGTAGGCAGGATTCCTTCTAAGTAATTGTCTATAGAATGCTGGAATTGCGAGTACAATCGAATCGAATAACGGATGATTGATAACAAACACCAAGATCCATCCATCGATTAAATTGATGAGCCGTTAACCCAAGACAGAGATCAAGTAGCCGTTCGGTCCCGCAATAGGGTCGAGCGGCTTTTTTATTGTCGTCAGGGTTAGTCCTTTAATGAGGAAAAAGCTTTATGCGAACATCAATGCTCGACGAATCAACAACGAGTCATTCCATAACATCTGGAGCATCTGAGACTGCCAGTAATCCGGCTGCGGACCACTGGCTGATCCAGGCCCCTTGATTCTAATCTTGTGAAATGTCGCCTCGCATGTGCGGGGTGGTTGTGTATTCCACGACTGCCCAAAAGGGGCGGCCGTTTTCCCTCGGCAACGGAGAATGACATGTCCCGACGTAACCGAAACCAGCAAGAACTTAACTGTGCTGTCGCCAACGCCATCGTAGAGAACGTGCACGTCGTCCGCCATCGGGGTTTCTCTTTCATCAATCTTCGCGAAGGAAAATTCGATCTTGATTCGGATAATCGTCCCCCGATTGCCGTTGATTGGGATGAACAGGAGCTTTCCCATAGATTCGATCGCGCAATCCCTTCCCTCATCTCGCTTGCAGAGGTGGCCTGAGGTGAACGATCACGATAATCGCCGTCAACGGCTCGGCCGATTGAAAATGGCCAGCGACCGCTATGTTTCATTTTGGAGTATTGTCTGCTTCGCTGGGTTTTTCCTGATCGGTTGGCCCACGCTGATCGCATGGGTCGGCTTGGCTTGGGCTATGGACCAGTTTGTGCAAGCGATGCGTGGCAGTGACCCTGACTAATTCCTTTTAAAAGGTCCAGCAACGGCGGGAACTGGAATTCGTCACGACAGCCCAGCAGCAGGTGCAGAGCGACGATCGGCCATGTGGGGTACCGCTGGCTAGCTGGTTTCGTTTGCCTCAGCGCGAAGACCTCAGCTCGGCTGATGGGAGCGGGCTCACAGACGAATTGAAAACGCAGAATTCATGAGGTCGTATGGACAACGTTTGCTGGTTTAGAGCAGTACAAGACAAATCCTAATGCGATGAATTTGGTCGAGAACGATGGGCGGGTGTACCGATTGAGGCAATGAAAAACTGAAATTGCGTCAACCAAATACGCTCCAACCCCTTGTCCCCACGACCTATTCGTTTGAGTATGAGAAGACTACAAATCGAGAGTAAAAACAATTAGATGTAACACACGATTGGGGCTGCTTTTAACACTGGGGGCGGGCATGGAGCCCGCCCCCGAACGCTTTCGTTTATCTATCAGAGAGAATGAGGTGGAGCTAGTCGATGCCTGAGCCGTGTCAACCTGCTGACTATGAACCCACTGACCGTGGAATGCCCGTCACTTGCAGTCGTCTAACGTAGAAGGAAATTCGATTTTGCCAGGTCGACGATTTCGTCCCCGCGGCCGTTCAGAACGGCTCGGATCATATACAGACTGAAGCCGGCTGCCTGAGATGCGGTGATGGTCGGTGGCATCGCGAGTTCCTGGCGATTGACGATGACTTCAACTAGACACGGGCCGTCGTAGACCAGTGCCCGGTGCAGGTTGGATTTCACGTCCTCCGGTGCCGTCACGCGCAGTCCCAGTATGCCGGCAGACTCGGCTAGTTTTGCAAAGTTCGGATTGATGAGGTCGGTACCGTAGGCCAATTGCCCTGCCGCTTTCATCTCCAGTTCGACAAATCCCAGCGAGCTGTTGTTGAAGACGACGACCTTGATGGGAAGTGCGAGCTGCTTCAGCGTCAACAAGTCACCCAGCAACATGGCCAGTCCGCCGTCTCCCGACAAACTGACGACTTGGCGATTGGGAAACACCGCTTGCGCGCCGATTGCCTGAGGTAACGCATTCGCCATCGATCCATGCAGGAACGAACCGATCAGCCGTCGCTTGCCGTTCATCCTTAAGTATCTTGCGGCCCAGACGGTCGGGGTGCCGACATCACAAGTGAAGATGGCATCCTCCGCTGCCAGCTCATTCAGCACCTTAACGACATATTGGGGATGGATGACACGTCCCGGCTGGCCCGTCGCGAGATCGTCCAGTCCCTGCCTGCTCCTGGAATAATCTTTCAGGCACCGGTCGAGATAGGTGCGGTCCGTCTTGTCGTCGAGTTTTGGGATTAAAGCACGCAGAGATTCCTTGACGTTTCCGACCAAACCTAAATCAACCCGCGTGCGGCGTCCAATCTGTTCGCCGCGCACATCGACTTGGATGACTTTCGCATTAGTCGGATAAAATTGCTGATAGGGAAAATCGGTCCCCAGCATCAGAAGCACATCGCAATTCTTCATCGCATGATAACCCGATGCGAACCCCAGCAGCCCGGTCATGCCGACGTCATACGGATTGTCATATTCGATGAATTCCTTTCCGCGCAGCGCATGCACAATCGGTGCTTTCAGCCGGGCGGCAACGTCCAGAAGTTCCGCGTGCGCACCTTCGCAGCCGGCCCCTCCGAGAATCGCCACCTTACTGGCTCCGTTCAACAGAGCCGCTGCTTGCTCAACAGATGCAACCGACGGTAGCGTGATCGAGTTCGAATAGTCCAACCCCAGTGAGCGGGCAGGAGCAGCACATTTAAGCAGCGCGATATCACCAGGGATCACGATGACCGCGACGCCACGTTTGGCAATCGCCGTTCGCATCGCGATCCCCAAGATTCTAGGCATCTGCTCGGGCTGTGAAACCAACTCGCAGAAGTGGCTGCAATCTTTGAATAAGTATTCGGGATGCGTCTCCTGAAAATAGCCGCTGCCAATTTCCGCACTGGGAATCTGAGCGGCAATCGCGAGAACGGGGACTCGATTGCGATGACAGTCATACAGCCCATTGATGAGATGCAGATTCCCAGGACCACAACTTCCCGCACAGACTGCAATCTGCCCAGTCAGATGCGCGTCCGCACCCGCGGCAAATGCCGCGACCTCTTCATGCCGGACGTGTAGCCAATCAATCTGCTCGCTGGTGCGTATCGCCTCTGTCAGCCCATTCAGCGAATCGCCAACTACCCCATAGACGCGTTTGACGCCAGCCGCTGACAACGTTTCCACAAATACTTCACTGACCGTTTTAGACATTTCTTCTCT
>JAQGHT010000097.1 GCA_028291565.1 Planctomycetaceae bacterium
CAGGAAGTTCCGCATGTGATCGCCGGGCTTTTTACCCTTGTACAGCTTGGTGATCGCATCGGCGGGCAGTGGATTCTTCTCCAGGTCTTCGAACGGCTTGCCCTTGAGCGACCCACGGCTGACAAAGATGCGGCCTTCGGTCCCCTCAATCAAAATCCCGTTTTCGGAATCGCTGCGAATCGTCATTTCCACTTCGTTCGGGAAGACGGCTTTGACCAGGAATTCGGTCGCCGCGTTGTAGCGATTGCTGACCAGCGGACTGCCGTCTTTGAATTCGACAGGATGCTTGGCCGTTCCTTCGACGCTGATCGGGCCGGACTCGGTCATGCCAATCGCCCATTGAGCGATATCGACGTGATGCGCACCCCAATCAGTCATCTTGCCACCGGAATATTCATACCACCAGCGGAATTCGTAGTGCGTCCGAGATTCCGGATAGCTCTTGTTGTTGCCGAATTTGCCTTGCAAATAGTCGGTCATCGGAGCCTGGCCGAGCCACATATCCCAGTTCAAATTCTTGGGCACGTCGGCTTTGGGAATCTCGTCGCTGGTGGGGGCTCCACCGATCGCACATTGAACCTTCTGAATTTTGCCCAGGCGACCTGCATGTGCAATGGCCACAGCCACCAGGAATTGCTGCTGCACTTTGCCACCGTTGGCGGACATTTCGCTGCGTTGCTGGGTTCCAACCTGGAAGACGCGGCCGGTTTCTTTCAACACCTTTCGCACAGCCTTGCCTTCGGCGATGGTCAGTGTCAATGGCTTCTCGCAGTAAACGTCTTTACCCGCTTTCAAGGCTTCAATGGCGATCTTGACGTGCCAGTGATCGGGGGTGACGATCGTCACGACGTCAATATCTTTACGGTCGAGAATCTTGCGATAATCCTCATACGCTCCGATCTCGACATTTTGGCCCTCACGCGGCTGCGCCTTCTTGACTTGATCTCGGGCTTTGCCAACATTGTCCGAATCGACATCACACACGGCAGCGGCATCAAAATGGCGGAAGGCCATCGGCCCGACTCCGCCGCGCCAGCGGTCGCCAACGCCAATACAGCCCACGACGGGCCGTTCATTCGCCCCGGCAAATGCGAACACCTGGCGGCTTTCGCTGGTGAACCAATAGGGCATGGTGCTGCCGGCCAATGCGGCCACAGACGTTTTCAATAGATCACGACGATTCAACGTACTCACGGCGAGCGCTCCTGGAAGAATGGCTGAAAGGATTCGACCGAAGGGCGCATTGTACGCAGAAGGGCAGGGCGGGCTCAACTCCCGGGACTCATTCGAATCCACGGATCGTCATGTGTCTTTGTCCGGTTTCTTCCAGAATCGATGAACCAGCCATTTCGCACGATCTTTGATCCAAACCAGGAGTTTTTGTGCCCAAGGGAATTCGGTCGCCAGAATACCAACTCCCGCATAGACGATCAGCCAGCCAGGACCGGGCCCCGGAATCAAAACGATGCCAACGAGAATTGTCACCATTCCGACAATCGCGACTCCAATGATCCAGGGGAGACGCAGAAAGCCGCTTCTGTGCGAAGGAACTGCCGGGGGTGTCGATTTTGGCGATGCGTCCATGTCCGCTGGCGGGCCTTCTGTTACTGAAATGGCGAGCGCATTCACCGTACCCAGCCGATGCCGGGCAATTTGTATCGGCAGGTAAACAACACTCTCGTGGAATTATAGGCGACGGGGGAATGTCTGGTTCGAACTATCCTGCGCAGGGGTTAGAAAAAAAGCATTTCTGGCGAATCACGCAATAAGCCCGACGTCGCATCGCCTACCCGACTGGCAAATGTGATTGGACCAGATACAACTACATGGGCAAATCCATGAGTTCGGTCTGATCAGACCGATCCGTCCCATGAATCTGATCGCTGCGGTATCTCATCGCTGTGAAACGGGTAACGGCAATATTTGCACAATCGATCCTGCAATTCGCAGGCGGCCTTGCCGATAGAGTTCGATCGCTTCGGGATAGGCTTGGCATTCCGCCTCAAACACGCGTGCTGCCAGTAGATCGGCGGAATCTTCGGGTAAGACGGGGACGCAGCGCTGAACGATGATTGGCCCGTGGTCATATTCATTGTCCGCGAAATGGACCGTACACCCGGAAACCTTTACGCCGCGGGCGAGCGCCGATTCATGCACGGTGTGACCGTGGAATCCGTGCCCGCAAAAGGCCGGAATCAGCGAGGGATGAATGTTCATGACCCGGCCCAGAAAATCGACTGGAATTCGTATCAGCGACAAGAATCCGGCTAATGCCACCAAGTCAACATTCGATTCACGGCACTGCCTGAAGATCTCGTCGCTAAAGGCTTCGAGGCTGGGAGATTCCTTGCGCGGCAGAACGACGCACCGAATTCCCGCTCGTTCTGCCTTGGCAATCCCGCCACAATCCCGGCGGCTGGCAATCACCAGTGGAATCTCGGCCTGCAAACGGCCTGCCGCGATGGCATCCAGAAAATTGACAAGCGTTGTTCCGCCTCCGGAGATCAGAACTGCTAAACGAACTGGACGATCAAGGGACATGGTAACGATTCTGGTACGATCTCTGTTCGAGATATTGATACTGTTCGCGGCCACGAATGAGGCTTTTTCAATACTTAGCGAGACACCGGCAACCCCTCTGCCAGTCGATTCAGATCTCGAGGATCAAAATCTTCTGGTTCGAGGACAACTGCTTTCAGCCGCTCCCGGGAACGGCTGCTGATCCACCAGAATCCCACGATCAGCAGTAAGACAAAGCTCCCGGTCACGGCGAAATAGATGATCCGTTCTTTGGTACTTTCGGCGACAATACGCGGCTTCCATTCGATGGTCCTGGCGAGCAACATCGGAGCTGCACGGATCAGGTCCTGCGCTCGGTATCCATCGACCTTAAAGAAATAGCCAGCGACTTCAATCGTTTCAACGAGATCTCCACCA